>JASHYA010000038.1 GCA_030043315.1 Acidimicrobiales bacterium | reverse complement strand
AAAGACGCTCATGGGCGTAAGCGGTCTCGCTGAGCGATCGGGAGGCTCTGACGACCGCTCGGCGATTGAGGAGCGAGATCAGCGAGGTTCAGGGCGATCCAGGTTCCAATGCCGTGAGGCCTGGCCGTACCAGAAGTCCTCCGTCGGCACCACGGCGAAGCGGGTGATGATGCGCTGGTTGCCTCGCTGGTCGCCGTACAGCAGGTCGATGCGGAACGGTTCCCGGGAGGCCAGAGCCTTCTCGACGGCCGGCCGCATCGGGTCCCCGGCGTCGCGGATGGCCGACTCCCAGTATCCCGTACCACCCGCTGGGACGTACAGGTCGATTCCCTGGCGGCGAAAGTCCTCTGGCGCCGGGTGCGAACCGTCACCAGGATGGTGCGCCATTGCGAGCCAGCCGTGGATGAGCGCAATGCCCGAACCCACGTTCCGCAGTCCGAGCGCCAGGTAGACGACGCCGGCCTCCTGCTCGATGACGGCCCTGCCACCTTCCACCTTGGCCACGTGCCGGTCGGCCCAGAGGGCCTTGTGCACGGGGTCTCCCGCGAGCGACGGCACGAGCAGTGGGCGCAGGCCGGCCATGAGTGACTCCTCTGCCACACGGGCCGAGCGATTGGACGATCGCACTGCCGAGAAGGTGGCCAGAGCTAGCACCAAGGTGCCTCCGGCGGTGGCAAGAGAGGAGATGGTCTGCCAGTCAGCCACTGCCGCACCCTACCTCCGCGCCAACCGCGATCCCCGGTTCGACACTGACGGCGGGATGGTGGGCTCGGATCGTCATAGGCGCGGAGCGAGCTGCAGCAACGATTCTTGCCACCCTCTCACGTGCCACGACCACCTTGATCCGGTTTGGACAATCCGCGCGCTGCTCGTTCGCACCGTTCGCTCAGTTATCGCCGTGTTCGGTCTTCGACATCGGCGTGGTAGGAGCATCAGTCGCGACATCGGCAGCCTGTCGGGCCCTGTAATCCTGGACCGCCTTGCCTACGTGCTCGAGCAGCTCGGGCTGGAGCCTGTAGAGCCGCCTGCGGTCGTACCACCTGACGACGATCACACCGAGAGCGAGCCAGATGAGAAGACCGACCCCAGCGGCCAAGGTCCCGCGCGTTAAGCCCGCACTGGCCTGCGCGCCGAAGTACATGATCGATCGGGTGCCTGCGAGGACTTGGCGGAGCGGCTCGACGTTGCTCAGCGTGCGCAGGACGACCGGGAGCGCCTGGATCGGCACGGTCCCACCAGCGGAAGCCAGACCGGCATAGACGAACAGCAACATCGCGATGAGTTGTCCGTAGGAGCCTGCCGCGGCGAACAGCGCGACCGTCCCGACACCGACGCTCGCAGCGCAGAGCCACGTGAACACCCAGAGCAGAGGGGGATACGGGAGGTCCAGGCCGAGGCCCCATCCCGCTATGACAAGCATTAGCGCGGTCAGAATGCCGGTGAGGGGGACGACGAGCACCCACTTGACGAGCAAGGTCTGCCAGCGGTTGATGGGCACCGGCTGACGTTGTCGCCAACGCGGCCCGATCTCGGTGGTCGCGTATCCGAGCGCCGAATCGATGACGGAGTTCACGATCGTGGCACCCAGGAACCCACACATGAGCGTGAGGAGAGCCACATAGAAGGCGCTCAACCCAAGGGCGGCGTTATCCGGCAACGGACGGTACTGCACGGTCGTCACGGCCACAGGGCTCGCGAGGTACCCTGCGGTCGCGTCCGTGCGCGCGCCTGCGGGAACGAGAGCGCTCAAGTGCCGGCCGATCCTTTCCGACGCCTCCGCCAAAGCGGGCTGCAGGATGCCGGTGGCCAGACTCACACCGACGGAGCCGGCACGCTCATTGGTGAGGATCTCGATGCTTGGGACAGCGCTCTCGGTCCCATGCGTGCCGCGAATCCCAAAGACGTTCAGCAAGGTGGCGGTGAAATCGGGCGGGATCACCAGCGCCGCGTATGCGCCGTCGACGTTCATTATTCTCTTGGCATCGACCAGGGTGACCTCCATGAGGTGCAGCCTGTCTGACACCGCGGGACTGGTGGCCAAACCGACCTCGACCTCGCGACCGAGATCGAGGTGTTGCGTTCCAAGCGTGGAGCCCAGGTCTTCGTTCACGATCGCCACGGGGAGACCCCGGAGGTGCGCGAGCGGATCGACCACCGAGCCGACGTAGAGAGCCGTCATGGCGGCAAGCACCACGGACGCGACGACCGCGGGGATGAGCCACACGGCCCGTTTCCGCAAGAGGACCCGAGCACGGACTGGCATCCGTGGGTCCTGAGCACCGTGAGCAAGGGCTGAGGGATCGGGAGCGCTCAATTCGACCTCCCAAAGGAGTGCTCAAACCGAACAGGGAACAACCGTGTAGTCCAACCGTGTAATCAACGAGGGACGGCTCACCTTTCGGACCACATCACGTGACCCAGGCCAATGCGGCGCCCACGAACAATAGCCACGCGCCTGAAATCGGGGCGTAGTAGTGGCCACGACTCCGATGGACAAGCCGTCTCCGCCCCGATCCCACGACGGTCGTCACCGTGTCACCCTTGATATCGAAGTTCGAAATCGGCTCTCGATGGATCGGAACCTAGTCCGAGATTCGCGATGGGCGCCGTTAAGGTACTCGTCACGCACCGCGCCTGCGAAGGAGAGGCCGACGAACGGCGCTCATTCAAGAGCTTGCCCGTCACGGATCCCGCCTGAATCCCGGATTCGTCTTCCCGATGCTCCACCGGTGCTCGGCGTCACCGCGGGAGCTGTGGGTGCGCCCGTGGCACATTGACGAACTGCGTCTCTGGAAGCTGCCGGACGTTCTGCCGGCAGAGTGGCAAGCCGCCGCTCGGATCAAACAGCGTGCCGCGCGGAGCGGTCTGTTCAGTCGGACGGGGCGCGCCTCGCCAGTCCAAGCTTGGCGTTCGGATGGTCACGCCAGGTGGCGGCGCCAGAGGCCGCGGAGGATTTGGCCTGCTCCCACTTGAGCCGGGCCAGCTGGCTGGGTGGTCTCTCCTGGTCTTTGATCCAGGTCCTGATCGCGGCGACCAGGTGCGCGCCACCGATGGCCACTCCTGCCATCGCCACCACGGCACCGATTCCTACGAGGATCCCGCCCACCAAGAGGGGTCCGGACCGTACCCGGGGCCAGTTCCCGGTCGGCTGACTTTCGTTCGTGTTGTCATTGGCCATGGCGCTCGTCCCGATGTTCGTGTGCCCTCTGCCTGAGGGTTTCAGCCTATCCCAGCGGTCGTTCGAGCACCTAGCCCGCTGAAGAACAAGACGGAATCTGGCGGAGGCGGCCCGGGTTCCTACACGCTGACGACGTGGGTTGCGTGTCGGCCACCAGTCATGAGCCCTCACCGCGCGGTTCGCGTGGCTCCGGGTCGCTCTGTGGCCGAGAACGGGAGACGTGTGGCTGGTCTTCGTGACCGAGGTAGCTCCAGACCTCTGGGAAGTCTCCGATTCCTAGGTGACGGCACACCTTCTGGGCGGCCATGCTGACCGCCTCGGTGAAGGTGGGGAAGGCGAATTGAATCTCCGCGACCTTGTCTATTGGCATGTCGGACGCGATGCAGGCCGCAACTACCTGGACGGTCTCTGCCGAGTACTCGCCGATCACGTGAGCGCCGAGGATCAGCCTGCTGCGGCGATCGACGATCAGCTTGCAGAACCCCTCCGGTCTGCCGTCGGCCACGGGGCGGAGAAGGTCGTCATAGCGTGCTACCCCGACGGCGATGTCGTGATGGATTTGTGCCTCTGCTTCGGTAAGACCGACCCTGCCGTACTCGGGATCGGTGAAGCTGGCGCTGGGCACGACAGCGTAGGTGGTCCGGCGGCTGACTCCGCGGACGGCATTGTGAGCGGCCACTCGACCTTCCATCCTGGCCGTCTGCACCAACATGGAGCGGCCCGTCACATCGCCGACTGCGAAGATGTGGCTCACGTTGGTGCGTAGGTACTCGTCAACACCGATCCCGTCGTTGCCTGCGGCGACACCGGCGGCCGCTAAAGAGAGCCCGTCGACATTGGGGGGCCAGCCCACGGCGAAAAACACGGCGTCGACGACACATCGACCGGTAGAGCCACCACGGATGAAGTCCACGGCAATGCCATCGGATCGCCGTCGGAGTGCCTGCACCAGCGTATCGGTATGGACCTCGATGCCTTGGGCTCGAAAGGCGTCATGGAGTTCCGTCGAGACGCTGGCATCCGCGGCGGGGACGAGGCGTGGGCCGGCTTCGAACAGCACCACTGCGGCCCCGAAGTCCTGGAAGATGGAAGCCAGCTGGCAGC
This sequence comes from Acidimicrobiales bacterium, assembly GCA_030043315.1. Lineage (GTDB taxonomy): Bacteria > Actinomycetota > Acidimicrobiia > Acidimicrobiales > RAAP-2 > JAJYVT01. The sequence continues at coordinate 3,486 of JASHYA010000038.1, read as the reverse complement.
CGGTGTCCGCCCCACCCACAATCGCGACTCGATCCGGCAGGCTCGTCAAGTGGCGGATGTCGTCATAGGTCAATCCGAGTTCGTTGCCCTCGATCGGGATCGTGCCGGGTCGCCCGCCGACAGCGACGATGATGCGCTCGGCCGACCAGGATCGGTTGCCCGCCGCCACCGTCCAGGGATCGACGAAGTGAACGGTGCCGAGCTCCGCGAAGAGGTCGATCCCAAAATGGCGGAGATGGCCGGCCACGTCCTTCTTTTCGTGGGCATAGTTCGCGACCCGTTCACAATTGGCCAACACTGCGCTGATATCGGGAACGGGGGGCGAACCGACCAGGCCGAACCTACTCCACGAGTTGCAGTCTCGCATCAGCCGGGCGGCCCGAGCCAGGGTTCGCACCGGCGCTGGACCGCGATTGAGACTGGTTCCGCCGACTTGATCAGCTTCGAGCAGGGTAACCGCCGCGCCCAAGTCCCGGGCCTGCAGAGCAGCGGTGGTGCCAGCCGGTCCGGCTCCGATCACCAGGAGATGCAACTCAGAGACCGACATGTCTCGTGATGGCGACGCGGTCCTGGTAACGGACGGTGCGCATAGTTCGCCACTTGAAGCGACCGAACTCGGTCAGCGGCCGTTGCGTTTCTGAATTGGGTCGAATACGAAATCGTGCCGGACGGAATCGTCCATCCGTCCAGAAGCATCTCGGCAGACAGCTGTGCGCTCTCAACTCAAGGGGGCCGGTTCGCCAGCGCTTAGACCCGGTACAAAGCCGGCGGGCAGCGTGCTTCGCTGCGTCATTTGTTCGTCAGCCCGAATCAGATGAGTCACGGCGTTGATCAGCGCAAGGTGGGAGAAGGCTTGGGGGAAGTTTCCGAGTTGGCGGCCGCTGTGCTGGTCAATCTCCTCTGCATACAGCAACAGCGGACTGGCGAAGGACAACAGCTTTGCGCACAGCGCTCGAGCACGCTCCACTTCCCCGATCTCGACCAGAGCCGACACGAGCCAGAAAGAGCAAATGGTGAAGGACCCTTCTTCACCACTGAACCCGTCGTCGATCTCCTCGACCCGATAGCGCAACACCAGCTCGTCCTCGGTCAACTCGTTTGCAATGGCCAATACCGTGGCCCGTACCCGAGGGTCGTTGGGAGGAAGAAACCCCAGGAGGGGAACGAGGAGCAACGAGGCGTCCAGGGCGGTGGTCTCGTAGTGCTGGCAGAACACCCCACGTTCGTCGGTGCCGTGAGCGCAGACGTCAGCGTGGATCTCATCCGCGGCCTGGCGCCATTTCTCCGCTTTGTCCTGGTCGCCCCGCATTTCGGCGAGCTTGGCGCCCCGGTCGGCTGCCACCCAGCACAGCACCTTCGATGCGGTGAAGTGCCGGGCCGGCCCGCGGACCTCCCAAATGCCCTGATCCGGTTCCCGCCAGTGCGCCAACGCCGCCTCCACTTGACGGGTAATTACCGGCCAGCGCCGGTCGTCGAGACGGTCCCGGGTACGCGCGTGCAGGTACACCGAGTCCAGCAGGACTCCCCATACATCATGCTGGCGCTGATCCCAGGCACCATTACCAAACCGAACCGGGCGGGAACCCTCATAGCCCGACAGATGTTCCAGAGTGTGCTCGGTCAGTTCGCGCTCGCCGCCGATGCCATACATGATCTGCAAGTCGGCCTCTCCCTCTGCCAGATCGGTGAGAAAGAAGAAGAAATCCCTGGCCTCCCTGTCCAGGTGCAGAGTCGCCAGCCCCCACAGCATGAAGGTCGAGTCGCGCAGCCAACTGAACCGATAGTCGTAGTTGCGCTCGCCTCCCAGGGTCTCCGGCAGCGAGGTGGTGGCAGCCGCCAGGAGCGCTCCCGTCGGTTCGTACGTCAAGCCCTTCAACGTCAGCGCCGACCGCTCCAAATAGCTCCGCCACGGGTGATCCGGGAAGTTGCCGCGGCTGAGCCACTCATGCCAATAGTCCCCGGTGCGCGACAGGCGCTCGTGAGCGTCCGCGTACGTCTCGGGTGGGACGGCATCCCCCCACGAAAGCGCGCAAAACCCCAGCTGACCCGCCCGCAGTCGGCTGCGGGCAACGGCACGGGGACCCTCGAAACCCAAGTTCATGTCGGTCGTCAGCCGCATCGACGGTTGGTCGTCACCGGCGCTCACCTCGGCCTGGCTGTACCCGTCGGCAGTATGGCGCCAGACCCCCCGACGCCGTCCGTAGTCGAAGGCCGGCTCGCACTCGAGCGAGAAATCGATGGAGCCGCTCAGGCATCGCACCGTGCGCAACAACACCTTTTCAGCAACGTGATCCGACGGCATCCGCCGGTGGGTATCCGAACGGGTCGCCTGGTACCGCCATGGTCCGATCAGCAGGACGTCTCGCACCACTGCCCATCCCGTCGGCGTGCCCCAGGTGGTTTCGAGCACCATGGTGCCCGGCAGGTAGCGGCGGCCCGACGGCACCCTCACGTCCGCGGGGCCGTACCGAAACCAACCAGCGTCGCGATCCAAGACGGCCGCGAACACGCTCGGCCCGTCCATGCGCGGCAAGCACATCCACTCCACGTTGCCGCTCGGGGCGATCAGCGCACATACGTCGCAATCGGAGATGAACCCATAGTCCTCGATTCGGGGAAATGGGCTACCGGCAACGGTAGATTGGGACCAGCGAGACAGATCGGTGAACTGATCGGGAACCGCCAAGGTGAAACCCCTCCTTTTGCCGTTGAGTTACCTTTCATCGACCGACAAGATCGGGGACTCGATCCAGCTGAGCACCGAGACCCGAGGGAACGCATCGCCTTCTCGTCCACGACCGCAGACCCTTCGCCCCAGAATGTCCGGCGGACACACCAGGAGCAACTCTCTAGACACGCGGACCGTGGCTTTCAACCATGCAGTCCGACCCGCGATCATCGCTCGCGATTTATCCAATCGGGCTCCTTCGCCGAGCAGGCGCGGGCTGCTCGTGCAGGGACTAGGTGCCACGCATCGTCTCTGGGTCTCTCGGGGGCTGAGGCTACTCCACGGGTGCGGTCGTCGCGCTCGCCGCGGCGTCGACTCATTGAGGATCTCCGAGCAGTGCATTCGTTGACTTACGTCCGGACGCCCCCTGGCAGGTGCTGGTGACGCCTGAGACGAGAACCGCGACGTCTCCAGCGATCGAGTCTTCGGTGGGACAGCGCAAGGCCAAGACACGCCGGAGTCCCGCCGCAGGCGAGGCCGTTGCCGCCTGCGCCACCCAAGTCCTCGTGCGCCGAATCAGGGGCGACCTGCTCCTGCAGTGTTTTATGCGTCCTTTACGCCAGTTTCAGAGCGCTCTTAGAGGCCCCGGCTTGGCTAGTTGCGTGTTCTTCATCTACCTCTGGCGTGAGCTCAGGCGGCGCAGTAAGCAGGCCGTCCTTGTCGCGATCGGCCTCGCAATCGGAATTGGTCTGGTCGTCGTCGTCTCTGCCGCCTCTGCTGGTGTGAAAACGGCCCAGGGGCAGGTGCTGCACTCGCTC
>JASHYA010000037.1 GCA_030043315.1 Acidimicrobiales bacterium | reverse complement strand
GGTTGGGTAACTGGACATGGGGATGTGCCCACGACCGGGAGGCGCGCCACTCTGGACCGCGGAGGAGACCTCGATCGCGCCCAGAAGTCAAGGGGTCTTCGAAGATTTTTCCCGGTTCAGATTCGCTTCTGGGCCTTTTGGGTGACCGGACCCATGGAGTAGCCCATTGACAGGTCGCTTCTGATCTGTTGTAGGATTGTTCTATGTCAGTAGGTAAAGAGACCAATGCCGGACCGTAAGGCTGGCACAGCTTCGGATGGCGATGGCCCGGCCACTGCAGGCGAACCAGGGTCGCCGATCGAGTTTCGGCTGGACCCCGCCTCTGGTGTGCCGACGTACCTGCAGCTGGTCCAGCAGGTGGAGCACGCCTTGCGGCTCGGCTACCTCCAGCCCGGTGATCAGCTTCCCAAGGTCCGAGACGTGGTCGCGTCGCTGGCCATCAACCCCAACACGGTGCTCAAGTCCTACCGGGAGCTTGAGATCAAAGGTCTGACGACGGGCCTCCCGGGCCGGGGCACGTTCATCCAAGCGACCGTCAGTCAGGTCGCGCTCCCCGAGCTGACCGGTTTGCGCCGCTCACTGCTCACTTGGCTGGCCACTGCGGACACGGCGGGATTGGACGAGGACGGGATCGTGGCGCTGTTCACCAGCGTGTTGCGGGATTTTCGTAAGGGTCGCGGCTCGGGCGAACGTCGTGACTCAGCGCGTGGGGAAACGGAGGGCGCGGCATGAACGTCATCGAAGCCGCCGGTCTCGGAAAGTCCTACGGCAGCACGTGGGCCCTGAACGAGTGCTCGCTCGCGATCCCTGCCGGCCATGTGACCGCACTGGTTGGCCCGAACGGTTCGGGCAAGACCACGTTGTTGAGCCTGGCTGCCGGCCTGGCGGTGCCGTCCGCGGGCGGCGTCACCGTACTCGGCGGCCGGCCGCCGGGGTCTCCCATCGCGCTGGATGGCATCGCGTTCGTCGCCCAGGACACGCCGCTGTACAAGAACCTGTCGGTCGGGGACATGCTGCATCTGACCCGCAACCTCAACCGCCGATTCGACCAGGCGTCTGCCCAGGCCCGGCTGGCCGAGCTCGGAATCCCGCTGAAGCGCAAGGCCGGCAGGCTCTCCGGCGGTCAGCAGGCGCAGCTCGCGCTGACGCTCGCGCTGGCGAGGCGACCGCGGCTGCTCCTGCTCGACGAGCCGATGGCGATGCTCGATCCGCTTGCCCGACACGATTTCATGGCGACGGTGATGGCCGCGATGGCCGACGACGGTGTATCGGTGGTGCTTTCCTCGCACGTGCTCGCCGAACTCGAGCGGGTGGCCGACTACCTCGTCCTGCTGTCGCGGGGAAGGGTACAGGTAGCGGGCGAGGTCGAGGATCTTCTGGCCTCTCACCGCCTACTCACCGGCCCCGCCGTCGAAGCCGAGAGGTACTCCGAACGCCTGAACGTCGTGCACGCGTCGCGCGGCGGAACCCAGGCACATCTTCTCGTCAGGCAGAACGGGACAGGCGGCCCGGAGCCTCCAGGCTGGGAGGCGCATCCCGTCGGCTTGGAGGAACTCACCCTTGCCTACCTCCGCGAGCCCGACGCCGCCGCGCTACCCGGTCCCGTGCGCGGCCGAGACGCCGAACATTGGGAGGCGACGACATGACCACGCTGACGTCCTGGTCTGTGCCGGTCCATCTGGAGGAGGACGCGAGTCTCGAGCCACTTCCGTGGCGGAGGATGGCCTGGGTCACCTGGCGCCAGCATCGCGTGGCCCTCGTTGGCCTCGCGGTTCTGCTCGGCGCCATCGCGGTGTACCTGTGGTTCCAAGGCCGCCAGATGCACCACGCCTACGGTGTCGCTCTTGCCTGCCACCCAGCCAGCTCTGGTGCCTGCGTGAATGCGATCAACTACTTCACGAGCACCTACGACACCGCACGTAAGGTCACCCCGTTGCTGCTCCAAGCGCTCCCGGCGCTCATCGGGGCGTTCCTCGGGGCTCCGGTGCTGGCCCGTGAGTTCGAAACGGGCACCTTTCGCTACGCCTGGACTCAGGGCTTCGGGCGGTGGCGCTGGACGCTCGCCAAGCTCGTGTCGCTCGCGGTGCTTGCCGCGGCTGCCGCTGAGCTCTTGAGTCTGCTGTTCTCCTGGTACTACCAGCCCTTCATCGCTGACGGTCAGACCAACTCGCTCGCTGCTTCCACCTTCGATCTGCGCGGCATCGCGTTCGCCTTCTGGACGCTGGTCGCCTTCGCCATCGGCGGCATGGCCGGCATGCTCATCCGTCGCGTCGTGCCCGCGCTCGTTGCCACCTTGGTCACCTATGCCGGGCTCGTGCTGGTGGTCGGAATGTTCCTACGTCAGCACTACTTGACGCCGCTGATTGCTCGCCAACAGAGCCTGTCTGTCTCATCCGCGTTGGTGACTGGCAACTGGGCGACGAAGGGTGGCCGGACCGTGTTCTCGTTCGCGGGCGAGCCTTCGGGCAACATCCTCGGGCAGTTCTGTCCTTCCGGCGTGACCGTCAAGCCGTCGTCGGGACTTGTGGGGGGCTTCGCGCAGTGTCTCAGCCAGCACGGCTACACGCTCTGGGCCAGCTACCAGCCGGCCAGCCGGTTCTGGCCCTTTCAGTGGATTGAGGGCGGCTGGCTGCTCGCGCTGTCAGTGGTGGTTATCGCTACGACCGTGTGGCTGGTCCAGCGGCGCGTAGCCTGAAGCAGAGACTTCGGTCATCAGCACCATTCGAGCACGTCCAGTTGTTTCCGCACGTCAGAGAAGTTCGAATACGAGTGCCTAGCGCCCACTTCCGGGGAGACGAAACGCGCCTATTCGAACTTCCTCCATGGCTTTCGTCGATCAGCCGGCACAGCCGTCAGGCAGGTCTGGGCAGCTCAACGTGACCGATGTCGACCGAGGCCGGCTCCGGGATCGGGAGTCCGTCTTCGGTGAGCCCTTCGAGGTGCATGACGATCGCTTCGCTGACGAGCCGTTCGGTCTCCTCGCGCGTTGCGGCGGCGACACCGATACCAGGCAGAGCGGGCACATAAGCGCTCCAGCCGGTAGCGGTTCGTTCGTACACGACGGTCCAGGTGCTCAACGGTCCTCCCTCGACAATCCGGCCTGCCGGAGAATGCTGCCCAGCGTACCCGGTGCCAGTTCCTGGCCCGGATTGCCGGCGACAGTCACCCTGCCCGACTTCACGGGGTGTCGGAACTGGCGGTGGCTACCGCGTTGGGCCACTTGGTGCCACCCGTCCCGTTCCAACATTCGGATTACATCCCGGACTTTCATCAAGGCGCCGAGGGTAACCGGGGGTTGTGTCAATCATCCGGGCGGTGCGACGCGACCAATTGGCTCCAGTCGCTCCCGCAGGTAGGCGAAGTTCGAATACGAGCGACTACGGCCCACTCGAATTTTGGATAGGGAATCCTGTGAAGGTTCCGTGACACTGCCGACGTCGGCGGTTTCGCGGCTTGGCAGGAAAGGGGCTGGCGCGTAGACGCATCGCGGATCAGGGAGCCGGGATCAACTCGAAACGCTGTCGTCCCTTGAACCGGTAGATCTGAAAGTCGGTGTCGAGGGTGAAGATCCGTCGGGTACCCTGCTCCTCGGCGAGCGCGACGAGGGTAGCATCCGCCAGGTCCATAGGACGGTCGGCGTACTGATCCATCAGCCGAACGCTGCGATCGACAGTGGACGCCGAGAGATCCGCGATGACCAGTCGATCCGTCTGCACCAAGCGCCAGAGGGCCTGTTGGGCTCGGATGCCGCCGGCACGAGCAAGTAGATACATCGCCTCAGTGAATGCCGGCCACGTAGTGACGAGTGGGATGGCAATCTGGTCGAGAGCCTCCATGCACGCCGCGTGGTCAGGCTCGTCGGCGTCGATGATCGCGATGAGCGGACCGGCGTCGGTGAGCGTCACGGTCGCTTGCGGTCCTCCACCAGCGAGTCGGCGAAGGCGTCCCCGCTGCGTCGAGCCCGACCGCCACCACCGTGAACCACCCCGGCGACGTCGTCGAAACGCTGGCTCGGACGTGTGGACAGCGTCTCTTCGGCCCGCGCTGCGGCGGCATGGCGGAGGAACTCCGACACCGACTCGCCCTTGACGGCGGCGGCCTGCCGGACCTTCTCGTCGAGCTCGGGATCAAGCCGAAGGCTACGCATGGTGAGAGTGTATCACAGTGGTCAGATTCTGTGATACAGGCTTGGCTCTCGATGCGGTTGGGGTGTCTATCGCTCGCCCTCTCCGCGCCGGAGCACGCTCCTCGACGGGCTGAGGAGGATCGACATCCCCTGACCAGCGGATGCGTGTGCGTGTAATGACAAGGTTAGGACCACCGCATCGCCGTATTCGAACTTCGGCGAAGAGAGGAGCACGTCGAACGGCTCCCTGTAAGCCGCGTCGATGACGTGGCCATCTCGTGCGGGGACCTCGTCGAGCACGGCGGCATTGAGCAGTCTCCTCGTCCGGTCACGGGCCCTGTGGTAGGCGGTGGCGCAGCGCGTCGAGAACCGGAGCGGCTCGTGAGGTTGAGCGACCGAAGGCGCCGAGCTGGTGGGTACCGGGGGGTCGCGTTCAACCCGTTCGTCGTCGCAGCCGACGCGGACGCTCGGCCGATTGTCGCCGGACCTGTCGGGCGTTGACATCCTCGGGGAGCCGTTCACCGTCGCGGGCATCGCGGTGACCGCCGCGCAGTCGGCCTATCCGAACCTCTGCAACGGCACGCACTTGGGTGCGACTCCGACAGCATCAAAGTTCTCGGATGCTTGCCCGGCAGGTCGCGGTGCCCGGCGACGGCCCTTGAGGGAAGGTGGCGTATCGTCGAGATGGATCTATGGGACCGGGAGGACGTGGACCCGGTTGCTCCTGGGTTCATCGAGTTCGAACCGGGTCACGTGGGTAGCCTCGGATTCATCGCGGTCCAAGGTGGCCTCGACTGGCGAGACGCACCCCGCGACGGACGTCCGGGTGTGGAGTTCTCATGGGAGGGCTCCGACGAGTGTGATCCTGTCACCGGCCGCGGCTGGGCGGCGGCCGAAGAGGACGGCACACCGTTCGTGTGCGTAGGCGTCCACTACAAGCTGCCTAGACCGGGGACAGCGTCCGTGACCCCGGGAGCGGGGATGTGGGCGAACTGACGGCTCCGAACCAATTGGAGTTGCAATGTTGACGCGCATGAGGTAGATCTGCCCGCGGGAATTGCGGGGAGGGGGATCGACATGCGGCGCGTTCGTTCTTGGCTGCTCACCGGCCTGTCATCTGTTGTTCGGCGCGGTCGTCGACCAGTGTGGCCCATTCTGGCGGTGCTCGCGGGTGTGGCCATCGCTGCGGTGCTCGCGATCGCGAGCACCGCTCAGGCTGCGCCCCCGCTCACGCTGAAGCTCCGGCCACAGGGCACCAGCGGAGCGGTCTCGTTGAGCGGGGAAACCTGTGCCACAGCGGTCTCGGCGCTCGATGCGAAGACAGGCGGCACGCTTTTCACACTCGCCGTCGCGCCCCCGGACTACCCCTCACTGACCATGACAAACGTCACGATCGCGACGAATGCACCATCTTGCACGACGCTCGTGCTCAGTGGATCATCCACGGTCTTCAGTCAGTCGGCGACAGTGGTCGTCGTCGGCAGTTGGGGGAGTGCGACTGCGAAGACACCGACCTTCTCGGTCGTCGTCCGCTTCGCAACAGTCGGGCTCGTCCAGCTCCTCGCATCGGCCGAGGGCGCGAACATCGGGGCCACATTCTCCCACGTCTGGCTCGCCGCAACCACTGCATCCGGTGGCTCTTCGATCACCATCACATCGACGGCAACGACAGGCGCACTCACGGCCATCAAGGGGTTCTTCACAGGCTTTCATGGCACGACTGTGCAGGTGGCGGGATCCGGCCTGACGTTCGCGGGTGACCTCTCCTCAGGAGACCTCGCGACAGGGCTGGGCAAACTGGACGTGTCGACAGTCCAGCTGACCGGCGACCTCGTTGGCTCTCTCAGTACATTCAGCGCGTCCGCCCCGCCAAAGGCCAGCGCCGGATTCAAAGTGACCGCGTCGTTCAAACTGGACGTCTCGGACCTGCCCAGCTGGCTGGCGTTCCCGACAACAGGGTTCACCCTGTCGGTCTCGGGAACGAGCTCGGGGACATGGACGGTCGCGGTCACCGGAAAGGCCACAGTCACTCTGCCGCCCAACACAAAGAAGACGCAGTTCACCGTGGACCTCGCGATCACCAAGTCCGGTGGGAAGACACCCGTTACGGTCAGTTTGAGCGTTCAGATGGGAAAGCTCTCAGACGCCTTCGGGCTGACATGGCTCACGCTCACAACAACGAGCCTCACGTGGACGGTCTCGAGTACTTCGTTGACTGCGACGCTGCACGGCACAGTCAAGCTCGGCACGGCTCCCACAACACTCGATTTGACCGCAACAGTGAGCCTCTCGACGGCTACAGGCGCTACCGCGACCTTGTCCTTGAAAACGGGGGGGCACACCCTGTCGACGAGCGCCTTGGCGACAGACCTCAACGTGCGTCTTCCCACGCACACGCCGACACTGAGCCTCAAGAATCTCGTCGTGTACCTGAAGGTCCCGAAGTCCGGCTCGGTGACGGTCGCCGTCGAGGCCGGCGCCACACTCACGCTTGCAACAACCTCCCATCCGATCAGCTTCTTGTTCCGAGACGAGGTGGGCACCTCGGTGATCGTCGCGGCGAAGTCGACATCGCCCCTCAGCCTGAAACAGCTCGACTCGTCTGTGCCGACATTTATCAACGTCACGCTCACACACCTCGCAGTGGTGTTCTCGACGGCGACCGTCACACTCAAGTCGAAGACACTGGACCCACCGACGAAGGCGTATTTCCAACCGCTGTACTGCTCATCCGGCTCAACATGCACATTCACGGTGGGCGTGAAGGCCGGGGTCACGATCCAGGCCGCCGTCACCCTGCCCACATCTGTGTCGCAGGTGGTCTGCAAGCTCATCGTGAAGACAACAGCGAAATGTCTGACAGGCCCCGTGACGATCGACGGGCACATCCCGCTCTTTTCATCTACGACATTCAGCCTGACAATCGCACTGCCGACCGTGGAGCTCTCCTCCGGCCCGGTAAGGCGGGTCTCGTTGGACCTGTCTCTCGCGGAGACAAAGGGCATCACCGTGACGGCCTCCGGCAAAATGGTGATGCTCGCGCCGAGCTCGCATGTGACAGGGAACACGAACTGCCCGACCGGCGTGACAACGGCGACAAAGCCGACAGACATCTGTCTGACACTCACGTTGGCAGGCAGCTTGAAGGCCAGCGCTGGCGGCGTGTCGATCACGTTCTCAGCCGTCGTGACAACCCACACGGGCTGGCGCCTCCCGAACCCGGTCACATGGCTGACGATCGACCGCCTCGCCGCCGTGATCGGAGTGACATCGGGCGAGACCGGGGTCGGGTTGACCATCGGCGTCTCGGGCACATTCACACTCGGGGCAACGACATTGGGCTTCGCGATCAAGGTGAAACTCACGCCCGAGGCACCATGGGTCGACCTCCTCGGCTTCAAGGTGAAGAGCGTCACAGGTATCGGGAAGGAACAGATCGCCGATCTCTACCGGGACGCCACGGGCAACTCGCTGACATCGAACTTGCTGCCGCCCCTGGCGCTCAAGGACATCCTCTTTGAGTACGCGGCCACATCCACAGCGACGCTTGGGCTCTGCCAGGGCCTGCACATCTCGGCGGACCTGGTGATCACAAACGGTCACTGGAGCAAAGGTACGTACACGCCACCGACATCGGTGCCCTGCAATACAACGCAGCCGACACGCAGTACAGCGTGCACGGCGAACAAGAGCTCGTGCCTCGCATCGGTCCTCCTCACAATCTCCCCGACAGGATTTGTCGGAAGGGGTCACATCACGGGATGGAACGCTGGGCCGGTCGTGTTCACACCGACCACACTGGACGTGACCATCACCAAGACCGAGGTGCAGATCCATATCTCGGGTGGAGGAGAGCTGCTGACACCGTTCGCCTGGCCCAATACAGGGCTGACATCGCCGGAGTGGTTCGGTGGGTCGATCACACTCACAGTCGGGACGGAGCGACTCCACCTGTCGGCGACCGGCGACATCGGCAGCCTCTCTGGGAAGTTCACAGCCACAGGGTCGCTGTCGACACTCGAGAACCCGTTCTCCAAGATCGGGAGTTTCTTCACGACAACAGTGGCGGGTGCGCTCAAGACAGCGGGGACGCACATCAAGTCGGCGATGACAACGGTCGGAAAGACGGTGAGCGCTTGGTACACAACCTACATCGCGTCCACCGGAAACCAAGCGGCGTCCGATATTCAGCGAGAGATCGCTTTCTTGAACACAGCGACAGTGCCCACGTGGGAGAAGGTCTGGGTTGTCTTCGAGACAATCACATCCGCGATCTCAGGCTGGAACAGCGCGGTCGGCAAGATCCATTTGACATTCCTCAAGATCACAGCCGGCGCGGTCTTCCATGACGCGCTGCACGGGATCCACGTCAATGGTTGGACAGTCTGTACCATCTTCGGTTGCATCACCATTATCCCGGGGTTCACGATTCCCGGGGTCTGTTCATCCGCGACACTGAGCGGTACGCCGCTGTGCACCTCATCGACACTCGTCACCGCGGCTCAGGAGAGCTTCGCGAACCCCTCAGTCGAGTCGCACCTGACGAGTGTCACACTGTCGCTGCCAACAGGTGCCACGGACAAGACACTGATCACGAAGGTGCACAGCGTCGATCCGACAGGTCCCACGACGATCACGTGCGCGTCGGCCACGGAGACATACAAGCTCGGTACCGAAAGCGACACCAGCATCCAGGTCGACACGTTGGGTAACTCCGTTACGATCAGTGGTCCCACACCCAACACGCTCGGTACCTCGACGGACACGAACTCGATCGACAACGGGCTGGATCAGGACACGTTGAACTCCCTCTACACCGGCACCAACCAAGGAAGGTGCGGGGTGCCGGAGACCGCGCCGAAGATCCCCTCGCTGAGCATGACCCTCCTGCAGAGCTCGATCATCGAGGGAGGCACCGTGACAGCGGTCGTCAACGCCGGGACAGGCGTCACATCGGTGTGGATCACATGGGGCGACGGGTCGACAAGGACCTTGGCCACCCACACAGCAACGAACGACGACTTCGTGACGTCGCACGTGTACCTAGACGTGAGAGGAGCCGGCGGCACGTCGAGCCCCTTCACGGTCACGGCGTCGGCGACGGTGAAGTCCGGTTTCACAACACCGCTGCCGGTCTCCACCCAGGTCCGCGTGCTGCCCGCACCGCTGGAACTCACGCCGCTGACGGTGAGCCCTTCGAACACAATCAGCGTGATGCAGACGGTGACGGTGTCCGGCAAGCTGCTGAACCCGGAGCCCGGGCAGCCGGTGAGCGGCACCATCACCTGGGGCGACGGCACACAGACAAGCGTGACGGTACAGCCAACAGGCGACTTTTCGGCCACCCACCTGTATGACCGGCTGACCCCCGCGGGCGAGCCCGAGGCAACCGAGCCCGTCACAGTGTCACTCTCGGAAACAGACGGTACGACAGCGACCGTGTCGACGTCGGTCACCGTCCATGACGTGCCGCCAACGAACCTGATCTCGCCCACGAGCGGTGGAGTTGTCGCGAACAAGGGCACAGTGTTCACCCACACCGGCACGTCTATCGGCGAGACACCCGAGGTCACAGATGTCTCGCCGGTCCAGGCCTTCACATTCACCTTCGACTGGAACGACGGCACCAAGAAAGTCCGGATCAGCGTGACAGCGCCGACACCTATGGCGCCGAGCGGGAACGAGTACACCTACCCCGTTGCGCTGGGGACGGTCACCCACTCGTTCGCCAACGCGTGCCTGTACACAGTGGCGATCACCGCCACGGATGACGACACCCTGGCGACCACGCTCACGACGCCGTTCGTCGTGACCGCGCCACTCGGGTTCATGCCGGCTCATTCGAGTTACTGGCAACAGCAGTTCGCGTCGCCCCCGCCCAGGGGAGCCATCGCGGCGGCGACGCTCGCCTGCTACCTCGCGATCGCGCAGCACCTGAGCCCCGAGCTCGGCGCTCTGACGCCAGCGGCAGCTGAGTCCATCCTCAAGGATTGGCCGGCGCCGGCGCCGCACCCCGCGCAGTTGGTTGCGCAGCTCCGCCAGCAGCTCCTCACGACGCTTCTCAACTTCGCCAACGGCAGCTGGAACTGGACCGAACCCGTGGGAGCGAACGAGCAGTCTCTCCAGGCGCTGGTCACGAACGCCAACCAGGCACTCACGTCGAGCACACCAGTGGCGATGCTGTCGGCGCTGAAGGCGCTTCGAATGATCCAGGGAGCTCAACAACTGGAGTGGTCGCCGAATACGAACGGCCTCTACAGTTTCGGGACGTTGGCCGCCGGAACGACGGCAACCAAGACGTTCACCATCACCGATCCGGATCCGAGGGGCAAGCTCGATCCGCTTCCGACCGTCCTCACGGTCAGCGAGGTTGGCTCCGCAGCGTTCACGATCACGGCAAACAACTGCCCCACGGGACCCGCTCCCCCGCACGGCCCACCGCGAACGGCGTGCACAGTGACCGTAAAGTTCGCCCCCGCCACAAGTGACACGACCTACAGCGCGGTCTTGACCGTGGTGTCAGGACCGCCACCCCCCAAGGGTCCAGCGCTTCCTCCTGTGCTCGGGAGCCTCACACTGTCGGGCACGACCACCTAGCGGCCACCCGTACCAGAGGAGCTCGATTCCGAACGGGACCGGGCAGGCACGTCCTGACGCACGGTGACCGGGAGACGAGTGCGGGTCCGGGAAACCGTCGTCCCGTTCGACACGACCAGAACCTGCTATGCGGTAACAAGTAACAAGATGCGACACGGACCCAGTCGGACTGCGATGGGAAGTGCTGTGCTGCGCGCCGCCCACGTGCGTGAGGATCCGCCTCCGTGGATCCTGGAGGACACGCTGTCCGAGCAGCTGTTGAGCGACGAGGAGCGCAGCACGATTCACAAGGAGATCGCGACCTGGCCTCCCGAGGTCGCCGCGAGCTTCAGACTCTCCCACGCAGTTCGGACCAGGCTCGCCGAGGACCTCGCGGTTGAGGGGATCGCCGCAGGCCGTGATCGGTATGTCCTGCTCGGCGCCGGACTCGACAGCTTCGCCTGGCGCCATCCGCAGGCGGGAGCGCTCGAGGTGGTCGAGGTCGACCATCCCGCCACCCAGACATGGAAACGCCGTCGATTGGCAGAACGGGGCCTTCAGGAGCCGGCGAACCTCCGCTTCGTGCCCATCGATCTGGCGCAGTGTCCACCCGCCTCACTGGAGTTGAGCGTCGCCGCGACGTTGAGCTGGCTGGGTGTCACGATGTACCTCGAACGGGGTGCGGTGAAGGCGGTGCTCGCCGGGATCGCCGACGCTCCGGCCGGTACCACGCTGGTCGTCAACTTCCTCCTGGAAGAAGGGGACCTCGGCGAGCCGGACCGGCTCGTGCGGGTGACGTCGCAAGGGACCGTGGCGAGATCCGGTGAGCCGATCCGCTCGACCTACACGAGGGGGGAGTGCGAGGAGATGCTGGCCGGTGCCGGCTTCGCCTCGATCGAGATCCTCGACGCCGAGGCGCTTGCGGATCGCTACTGCTCAGGACGGCCGGACCTTCAATTGCCGGCGACCACGCTCATCGCGGTGGCGCGCGTCTGACCGCGCGTCCCGTTGACATATTCTGATATCGACATATAATCTCGCTGTGGCTCGGGCTTCCACCACCTCCGACGTCTTCAACGCGATCGCCGAGCCGCACCGCCGCGACATCCTCGACGTTCTGGTCGGAGGGGAGAGGCCCGTTGGGGCGATCGTCGACGACCTCGCGATCTCCCAGCCGCAGGTGTCCAAGCACCTGCGGGTGCTCAGTGAAGTCGGGCTCGTCCGGTGTCGTGCAGTAGGGCGCCGTCGTCTCTACCAGCTGAATCCCGCGGGCCTGCGACCGCTGCACGACTGGGTCACCAAGTACGAGCTCCTGTGGAACGAGCGGCTCGACAGGCTGGACGACTACCTCAGCGCGCTTCAGCGTCAAGAAGGAAAACAAGACCGGCAACCAAAGGGAGCGCCATGACGACGACTCGACACGGCTCGGCGACCTTCGCGTTCACCGACCGTACGGTCACGATTGAGCGAAAATTCGAAGCGCCGATGACATTGGTGTACGACGCGTTGACCCAGCCTGAGCACATCAGCGTGTGGTTCCCCGCGGATGACGTGCCGCTCCACATCTGCGAGATCGACCTGCGCGTGGGTGGGAAGTACCACTACGCCTGGTACGCCCCGGGGGACAAGGAGTGCTCGTTCCGGGGCACCTTCCTCGAGATCGAGCGGCCCACGCGGATCGTCTGCAGCTGGCT
>JASHYA010000036.1 GCA_030043315.1 Acidimicrobiales bacterium | reverse complement strand
AGAGGTACTTGGGTAAATAGAGTACTTCTTGTAATCGGGCAAGGCCGGCGGCGTGAGCTCGTCGGAGACACTCCCCGCCAGCGAACCGCCGTACTCCTTCAGGATCTCGGTCCGTGTAATGGCGTAGTTGATCGCCTTGCGAACATCAACATTTGTCAGGGGCTTCACCTGGTTGTTCAGGAACACGTAGATCAGGTCCGCCCGCGCAGAATCGTGAACCTGAGCGGACAACGCCGGATCGTGCGAGATCCGGATAAGTGTCGCCGCTTCAATATTCGTCGTGTTGACGTCAAGCTGACCGGCCTGGATCTCCTCAACTGCTGACTCCGAATCGACACCGATGGAAAAGTCGATCTCCGCGACGTGCCCGCGCTTCCCCAGGGCCCGGTCGTAGTTGTGGTTGTACACGAGGACCAGCTGGCGACCGGGGTTGTAGGTCTGGATCTTGTACGGTCCGCTCGCAGACGTCTTCTCAAGCGATCCGTTTGTGATCGGCTTCATCGGGGTGCCTACGGGGACTGGACAGGTGTCCGGCAGCGCGGTGGCGTACTCGAAGGCGCCATCGGCGCCGCTCAGATGGAAGGTCACCGAGTCCTTCGTCGTCGTGATTCCCGATATTGTCTTCGATTTACCAAGCATGTAGGCGCTCGCACCGAGAACTTTCGAGAAGAACACGCCGGTGCCGGTGTCCACGGCTGGATTCATGAGCCGGAGGAAGGAATACTTGATGTCGGCGGGCGTGATCGCCTTTCCGTCGGAGAAGCGAGCTCCGGACCTCAACGTGAAGGTGTATTCGAGCCCGTGATCACTGACCACCGGAAGGTTCGCCGTGCCGGCGACGAGCTTGGTGCCGGCCACCCCAGGCGCTGTCGCGTAGCGAACGAGCGTCGTGCAGAGCGCATTCGACAACCCCCACGTCAGTGCGAAGTACCAACGGTTGGGGTCCAAACTGTCGATACCTCCGGACGCGATCGCCCCCTTCAGGGTGCCGCTCACGGCAGCTCTGGACTTATCGGCAGATCCAGCCCCTTTGCTCATCGCGGTGACCGTCACCGGCGTCGCGAGCAACAGGAGCGATACGACGACTGCTCCGAGCGCCCACTTCGCCCACCAGCGATTACGCGTTGCTATCATGCTAACCCCCTCTTTAGTTACTGCGGTGGATATTGGGAATCACACTGACACCGCTGCCACACGGCGCACTCGCGGATCGAGCGCGGCGTGAAGTAGGTCGACGAGCATATTTGCGATGACCGCAACGATGGCCGTTACGATCACGACCGCCGTGATAACCGGATAGTCGAGGTTCTCCACCGCGCTTACGCCCACATATCCAAGGCCCGGTATCGCGAAGACCGTTTCCACGAAGAAGACTCCGGTGAGAGCGGTGGCGATGTCGGCACCAAGAAGCACGCTGATCGTCGGTGACACGTTTCGACCGACGTGGCGGGTCAGCACGCGACTCGTGGACGCCCCCTTCGCCGCTGCCGTGCGGACGTAGTCTTCAGTAAGTTGTTCGGCCGTGAGCGTGCGGAAGTATCGAATGTAGACGGCGGTGAATCCGGCAGCGAGAGTGATCCACGGCAGGATCAAGTGGTACGCCCACTCTATCGGATTCGTTCCGAGATCTACGTAACCGCCAATGGGAAAGATGCTGGTACCTCGAGGCAGAATAGAGAATCCAAAGAGCTTGCCCTGGGTAGGCTCAAACCCGAACAGATACGCAACCATTGGTGCCAACCAGAAAACCGGTATCGACATACCGATGATCGAGAGCGCCCGTCCACCGACGTCGCCGATCGAATGCAACTTGCGCCCACAGTAGGTTCCGATGAGCGCAGCGACCGACAGCCATATCAGGGCTGCGCCAAGCACCAAGGAGGCCGTGGCCCGGAGCGCCGGCCATATTATTGTGGACACCGGGCGTTGTTGTACATATGAGTACCCGAAGTCCCCATGAATCAGGTGGTTCAAGAAGAAGAGGTACTGCTCCCAGTAGGGAAGGTTCAACCCGTAGACTCTGGCCACCGCGGCCACCTCGGCGGGAGTGGCCAGTTTGCCGGCGATGCGTCGTGCGGGTGAGGCTCCCGTGAAGCGAGCGATCACGAAGAACAAGAGCCACGCCAGGATCGTCACGGCCAGGATCTGGACGATCGCCCCGAGAAGTCGGTTCAGGACGATCCGCTTCATCGCCTCCCCGCCTTCGGGTCGAGGGCATCGCGAATACTGTCCCCGAGAAGGTTGAATGCCAACATGGTGAGCAGGATGGCGAGTCCGGGGACGAGGGCGACGCTGAGGTCGATCTGGTACATCCCGGACGTGACAGCGGTGGAGAGCATCTGACCCCATGTCGCGGTCGGTTGCGGAACCCCGACTCCCAGGTACGCGAGCCCGGCCGCGAACAGGATGTTGTAGCCGATGATGGAAGTGGCGTACACGAGCAACGGCGCCCACACCTGCGGGAGCAGGTGGACCAGGAGGATCCGCCGCGGCCGGGCCCCGATCGACCGGGCAGCCGTCACGAACGTCAACCGCTTCGTCGCGACCGCAGTGCTCCGAACGATGCGCGCCGGGTAGAACCACGTGAACAGCGCGATGATCACGACGATGTTGAGCAGCCCTGGACCTACCACGACCGCGAGCGCCACGGCGAGAAGCAAGCTTGGAAACGCCATCGCCGTCTCGGTCAACCGGTTCACGATGGCATCCGTCGGACCCTCGAGGTACCCGGCGAGGAGCCCGAGGGTCACTCCGATGATGAGCGCGAGACAGGTCGCTGCGCTCGCAACCAACAGCGAAATGCGCGCACCGTAAAGCACCCGAACGAGTTCGTCACGCCCAAGCGCGTCTGCTCCGAGGATGAACAAGCTTCCGTGAGGGTTGTGGACCACCCCATTGGCAAAAAAGGTGCGCTGCATGATGCCGATCGGGAGCCCGTCGTTTGAGAGCGCCAAGGGGTACTGCGCGTTCGGCGAGTGGCCCGTCAGGTACGCGGCGATCGGTGCGCCGATGATCGCCGCGAGCACGAGGAGGGCCAAGACAGAGGCCGCTGCGACGGCGACGGGATCGCGACGCAGCCTCCGCAGCGCCGTGGCCCTGAGACCCACAGGTTTGCTGGTGCCGGACCCGCCTATTCGACCGATCTCGAGGGACTGCAGGTCCATGCTCACGGATCGAACTCGTCCTCGCGCCGCGGCTCACGACGAGCATCCCTGGCACGGCGGCGGTGAGGTTCCACATCTCTCCGCTGGCGATCCCCCCGGACCACGCGTCGGACCTCCCTGAGCCCCCACACGCTGCGTAACGCTACGGCGGCATTTGGATTAATGTCAATAGGTAACTACAAACTACCTTCCGGCACCAGGTTCCCGGGGGCACGCTCGGGGGGCGAGCCGTCCGCGGGGTCGAGCCATCCGTCGAGTCTGAGCATAGCCAGCTCGGGGTTACCGGCCCGTTCGAACCGTGAGCTCGGCGCGTTGAGCGTGGTGTGCACCGCGTAGCGCGACGCACGGTAGACATGCTGCGCGAACTCGATGGCACGTCCAAGCTGGTCGTACGTGGTGCGCTCCATCGTGAGCAGCGCTGCTCGTCGCGGCTCTCCCAGATGGCTTGCCTCGGCGTTGGTTGCGTTCTTCGCCGACATACGCTGGGTAGCGCGGGTCGGTCGGATGCCGCCCACGCGGAGCAGCTCGTAGAGGCCGTGCTTCTCCAGCATGTCGTTGTTGAAGGTGACGAGCGAGGCCGGCAAATAGTTGTGCATCAATGCGATCGGCTCTCCGTCCACAAACCTCAGCCGTTCCAGGAAGATTACGAGCTGCCCGGGCTCGAGATTCAGGGCGGTGGCAACGGGCTGGGCGGCTTCGACTGCCTCGTTGCGGAGCACCTTGGTGGTGGGCGCCTTGGCTGCCTCGACGAGGTCGTCGTACAGGCTGCTGAGCTGCACTGTGCGATCGACCTTCTCCTGGGTGACCACCGTGCCGTACCCCGGTCGTCGCTTCAGAAGGCCCTTGTCGACCAGGTAGCGAAGTGCTGCACGCACGGTAGGGCGCGACACGCCGAGCGTCTCGGCGATTCGCAGCTCGTTGTCCAGCCTGCTCCCCGTGGTGAGCCGCCCGACGCGTATGGCCGCCTCGAGGTGTTGCGCGACTTGGAAGTACAAAGGCATCGGGCTCGACCGGTCGAGCACAATGCCCTCGAACGGGTCGCCGTTCGCTGCACGCGCCATCGTCATCCGGTTCCTCCACCAAGATCTTAGCGGCACGATCGGCCGAATGTGTATTGTAGTTACATATGGACCGCGTGGCGGGCATCGGGACGCCGGGACGGTCCGGCGTGGTCACCGCCGGACCGGAGGTCCTCACGATTGGCCGCGTCGGGGTGGACATCTACCCTGCGACGACCGGATCGCTGGTCGACGTGGACACGTTTTACAAGTTCCTCGGTGGGAGCCCGACGAACGTCGCCGTTGCCGCGGCACGACTCGGCCGCAAGTCGGCGGTCATCACCCGCACCGGTGCCGATCCGTTCGGAGCCTTCGTTCACAAGGCTCTCCGGGAATACGGCGTGGACGACTCCTTCGTCTCGGCGGTGCCGGGATTGCCGACCCCGGTCACGTTCTGCGAGATCCTCAGCGCTGACGATTTCCCGCTGTACTTCTACCGCTTCCCCAAAGCGCCGGACCTCGAGATCCGCCCCGAGGATCTGGACCTCGACGTGGTGCGATCAGCTGGGCTCTTCTGGGCCACGGTGACCGGCCTATCGGCGGAGCCGAGCCGAGCCGCCACCCTCCGAGCACTCGCCGCACGCCAACGTCGCCCGCCCACCGTGCTCGATCTCGACTACCGCCCGATGTTCTGGACCTCAGTCGAAGCGGCGTCTGCGGCGGTGCGCGGGGCCCTGGGTGCGGTCACGGTGGTCCTGGGGAACCGGGAAGAAGCGGCCGTGGCCACCGGCACGGACGACCCCGACGGGGCGGCGGCGCGCCTGCTCGACCTTGGTCCCGACCTGGCCATCATCAAGCTGGGACCGGACGGCGTGCTCGCCCGGACGGCGATGTCGACGATCCGCGTACCTCCCGTCGAAATCGACGTCCTGAACGGCGTCGGGGCGGGTGACGCTTTCGGAGGCGCACTGTGTCATGGTCTGCTGGCGGGTTGGAGCCTCGACAAGACGTTGCGCTTCGCGAACGCTGCGGGCGCGATCGTGGCGTCGAGGCTGGCATGCTCCGACGCCATGCCGACCTACGAGGAGATCATGGACACGATGCGGGGTGCAGGCGGTGATTGAACAACAGCGGCGACTGCTGGTCGAGACCCGCCTTCACCGGCCCGGCGCCATCGCCGAAGCGGCCAAGTCGCGGATCCGTCGGCCGATTGTCGGTGACCGCGGCCGTGTGCTGATCGTGGCGGCGGACCATACGGCACGTGGGAACATCGACCTCGATCCGCACGACAGTGCGATGGGGAACCGCTATGGCCTTCTGGACCGATTGCTCGCCGCACTCAGCGTCCCGGCAGTGGACGGAGTGCTGGCCACCCCAGACATCGTCGAGGACCTCCTGCTACTCGGGGCCCTCGACGGCAAGCTCGTATTCGGGTCGATGAACCGGGCCGGGATCCCCGGATCCGCATTCGAGATCGACGACCGCTTCACCGCGTACTCCGCAGACGCCATCCGGGACAGCGGGCTCGACGGCGGAAAGATGCTGCTTCGCATCGTGCCCGACGACCGCGCCACGGCACGAACGCTCGAGGCGTGCAGTCAGGCCGTGACGCGCTTGGCAGCCGACCACAAAGTGGCAATGATCGAGCCCTTCATGGCGCAGCACAGTGGTGGGAAGCTCCGCAACGATCTGTCGGCTGCCGCGGTGATCCGCTCCATGGCCATCGCTGTCGCTCTGGGGGCGACGTCGGCCTATACCTGGCTCAAGGTGCCGGTGATCGATGACATGGCGAGGGTGGCAGACGCCGCAACGACCCCGCTTTTGCTGCTGGGCGGCGAGCGCAGTCACAACCCAGACGAGATGTTCGCACGATGGGAAAAGGCCCTTGCACTGCCCGGAGTCTGTGGGCTCACCGTCGGTCGCAACCTGTTGTACCCACCGGACGGCGACGTCGTCGGAGCTGTCTCGAGGGCAGCCTCGCTGCTGTGACCTGCGCAGGCCGGACGCAGCGAACCCTCGGCCGCCGGTGACGCCTCGCACAGGTTCCAGCCGCGGGCCGCTGTGGCCGGCGGGGACGGCGGTTGCGGGCGACTTTTCGATCTCGATCTCGGCGGCGGACGCTGGCTGGAGGTACGCGTCGTTGCGGGTCGTCGAGCTCACGCCTGGGGGCACCATCGAGCTCGATACCGGCGATTCGGAGTTCTTCGTACTGCCGCTGGCCGGTTCGTGCACGGTCCGTTGCGACGGAATCGAAATGACGCTCGAAGGGCGCGCGGGGGTCTTCGATCGGGTCTCCGACTTCGCCTACGTGCCCCGCGACGCGCGACTGGTCGTTTCGAGCCCCGCCGGTGGGCGGTTCGCCCTACCGGGCGCGACGGCCCGACGCCGGCTCCCTCCTCGCTACGGCCCGGCCGACGAGGTCCCCGTGGAGATCCGCGGCGCCGCCAGCGCGACGCGACAGGTCAACAACTTCGCGTCCCCCGGGAGCTTCGAGGCTGACCGGTTGATCGCGGTGGAGGTTCTCACCCCCGGAGGGAACTGGTCCTCGTACCCACCTCACAAGCACGACGAGGACCGCCCGGGCGAAGCCGTCCTCGAGGAGATCTATTACTTCGAGGTCTCCGGCGGTGCGTCCTCCGGGGTAGCCGGACCGGGTGGGTACCAGCGCGTCTACACCTCCAGAACGGGACGAGAAATCGACGTCCTGGCCGAGGTGTCGACGGGGGACGTCGTGCTGGTGCCCTATGGCTACCACGGCCCGAGCATGGCGGCCCCGGGGTACGACCTCTACTACTTGAACGTCTTGGCCGGAGAGGGTCCGGTGCGGACCATGGCCTTCTGCGACGACCCGGCACATGCTTGGATCCGCGACTCATGGTCCCACCAGGAGGCAGACCCCCGCCTACCCATGACGTCGCATCAGGGGCCTCGATGCGCCTGACCGTCGCCCAGGCCGTCGTCCGCTTCCTCGTCAATCAGTACGTCGAGCGCGACGGGAACCGGCACCGCTTCTTCTCCGGTTGCCTCGGCATCTTCGGCCACGGAAACGTGGCCGGCCTCGGCCGGGCACTCGCCGAGGCGGGCGACGACCTGCGGTACTACCTCGCGCGCAACGAGCAGGCGATGGTGCACACGGCCGTGGGCTACGCCCGCATGTCCGACCGGCTGCGGGTGTTCGCGTGCACGAGCTCCATCGGGCCGGGCGCTACGAACATGGTGACGGGGGCGGCGGTCGCCACCACCAACCGGATCCCCGTCCTGCTCCTGCCGGGTGACGTCTTTGCGACCCGGCGAGCGAATCCGGTGCTCCAGGAGCTGGAAGACCCGACGTCGCTCGACCACACCGTCAATGACACCTTGCGTCCGGTATCGAAGTACTTCGACCGAGTATGGCGACCCGAACAGCTCCCCGCTGCGCTCATGAACGGTTTACGAGTCCTCACGTCCCCAGCCGACACCGGCGCCGTGACCATCGCTCTGCCCCAGGATGTGCAGGTCGAGGCGTGGGACTGGCCACCCGATCTCTTCGCCCCACGCATCTGGCACGTCGCTCGTCCGGTACCGGAACCGGCGACGCTCGAGCGTGTGGTTGCGCTGATTCGTCGAGCCGAGCGCCCGCTCGTCGTGGCAGGGGGCGGCGTGATCTACAGCGGGGCGACCGACGCGCTGGCGCGCCTGTGCGGCGCAACCGGGATCCCGGTGGCTGAGACCCAAGCCGGCAAGGGATCGCTTCCGGGAGATCATCCCTGTGCACTCGGTGGAATCGGAGCCACCGGGTCCGCTGCCGCCAACGCCGTGGCGCGCCAGGCCGACCTCGTGCTGGGCATCGGCACGCGGTGGAGTGACCTCTCCACTGCGTCGCATTCGCTCTTCCAGGATCCGTCTGTCACCTTCGTGAACGTGAACGTCGCTGCTCCGGACGCGTACAAGCTGTCGGGCCTGCCCGTGGTCGCCGATGCCCGACGCTTCATCGAGGCGCTGGCCGAATCGCTCGCCGCATGGAGGGTTCCGGAGCCGTTCCGCGACACCTACGCAGAGCGGATCGCGGAGTGGCAGGCGGCAGTCGAGGCGGCGACTGCCCCGGTCGACGGTCCCCGGTTCTCGCAGGGCGCCGTAATCGGCGTGCTCCAGTCGGTGGTGGGCCCTGAGGACGTGATCGTGAGCGCGGCCGGCAGCCTCCCAGGAGACCTCCACAAGCTGTGGCGCCCTGTCGGTGCCAAGGGCTATCACGTCGAGTACGCCTACTCCTGCATGGGCTACGAGGTCGCGGCCGGGCTCGGAGTCAAGATGGCCTCCCCCGAGCGCGAGGTCTTCGTGCTGGTCGGCGACGGCTCGTACCTCATGATGAGCAGCGAGCTCGTCACCGCGCTCCAGGAAGGCGTCAAACTCATCGTGCTGCTGGTGGACAACCACGGCTTTGCGTCGATCGGTGCATTGTCGGAATCGGTCGGTGGAGAGCGCTTTGGAACTCAGTACCGCTACCGGGACAGCAGTGGTCGGCTTGCGGGGGAGCTGCTGCCCGTGGACCTGGCGGCCAACGCGGCAAGCCTCGGGGCTCGAGTTCTGCATCCGAAGGATCTGCAAGCTCTTCGCACCTCACTCGCCGACGCACGATCGGCGGACCGGACCACTGTCGTCGTCGTGGAGACCGATCCGCTACTGGGCGCCCCGGACTCGGAGGCATGGTGGGACGTCCCGGTCGCCCAGGCGTCCTCGACGGCCAGCGACGGCGAGGTGCTGGCCCGGTACGAGAAGGACCGTGCGCGGCAGCGTCACTACCTGCGTCCCACTCAGTAACAACAGGTCGGTCACCGAGCGATCAACGTTCGGCCACGGAGTTCTCTCGCCGAGTGGCCGTCGCGGAGATCACCGCAGCGCTCGTCGATGTGAGGGCTCGGAACGCACGTG
>JASHYA010000035.1 GCA_030043315.1 Acidimicrobiales bacterium | reverse complement strand
GACAGCTGGTCGGTGCGACGGTGGAGCAGGGTGGTGATCGCCGCGCGCTCGACCACCACGTCCAGCGCGGCGGGGCGTCGATAGAGCCGCCGGACCATGCGCAGCACGTCGACCACGCGCACTCCCGGCGGAAGCCCCGCTCCGGACCCGGTCTGCAGCATCGCACCGACGCGTCCCGACGCGACCGCCTCCTTGGGGGGGAGGTCGAGCACCGAGACATGGCCGGTCCTCGGATGGACGAGACCGAGCAGCACCGAGATGGTGGTGGACTTGCCGGCGCCGTTGGGGCCGAGCAGGGCGAGCGTCTGTCCGCGCTCCACGCTGAGGTGGAGGTCGTCGAGCGCGCGGCGTTTGCCGTAATGGTGCGTCACTCCGGAGAAGCACAGCGCTGGGCTCTGCACCGGCAGAGCCGGCAGCTCCGCTCGAGCCTGCAGTGTGAGACGGGCCACGCCGTCCGGCTCCAATGCCAATGCGGACCGCGCGGAGCGTTGCAGTACTGATGCCACGTACGTCCTCCTCGCACGGGTTCGTGCGAGGCCCCGATCCCCGCCGCCGAAGAGCATCGTACGGGCCGGGGCGCCGCGCAGGGGGGTCGGGACGACCCTTTCTTCGTTACTTCTTCATTTCCGCATCCCCGTTCTTCTGCCGGGGAGCGACGTACGAGGCCCGTACACTCGTGCGGTGCCCCGACCTCCCGAGGACCGGCCGCGACGCGCGCCCAAGCCGGCGCCGCGCAGCGCGACACGACGGCGACCGGGAGCGCCACAGGGCGAACCCCGTGGAGAAGGTCGGGGCGGGCAAGGCCGTAGCGGGAGAGGAGCCGATCGGCCGAGACCTCCTGCTGAGCGCGACCGGGACGGCGGGCGCAGGCCGAGCCGGACCGCCCCGCGTGGCAACTCGGGAGGCGGGCGCGCGGAGTCCGGGCGAGGCGGGCGCGCGGAGTCCGGGGAGGGCCGGCGGCCGGGGGGGAGCACAGGTCGGGCAGAGGGTCGCCGACCGGACGGCACGCGTCGCGCGGACGGTCGCCGGCAGGGAGGCCCTCGTCAGGCTGGCAGGGGCGTTTCCGCGGAAACGTCCGAGGGAGGGCAGGGGCGTTTCCGCGGAAACGTCCGAGGGGTGGAAGGTCGCCGGCCGGGCCGCACAGGCCGGGCGGACGACCGCAGGCCCGGAGGCCCGGGTCACCAAGAGGGCCGCCGGCCGGGGGGGAGCACAAGTCGTGGAGAGGGTCGCCGGCCGGGGAGCACAAGTCGTGGAGACGGTCGCGGACAGGGGAGCCCGGCACGCCCGGAGGGTCGTCGGCCGAGGGGCCCAGCGCGTGGGGAGAGGGACGGGTGGCCGGGCTCGCAGCGGGGGGAACAGGCAGGGCGGCGTCCCCGCGCCGGGGGGCCGCGGGGCAGCGCACGGAGAGGCGAGCGACGGCGAGGCGCAGGACCGCGGGAGGAGCACGGTCGCCGGGAGGAGCTGCCGTCAGCCGCCCGCCGCTGGGGTGGCGTCGCACGACGGGGAGCCCACGAGGTCTCGAGGCCCGAACCGGCGGAGGGGCGTCGCGGCGCAGGTGACACGCGCGACCGGGGTCGCGGACCATCGGCGCCTCCGCCGCCGATGGACGAGTGGGTGCGCATCGACGCGCCGGGCGCGCGCGCCACTGCCCGAAAGGCGCCGCCGAGGCGAGGTCCGGAGAAGGTGCCCGGGCTTCCCGCGGATGTCGCGACCGAGATCCGGCGCGCCGCAATCACCGCTACGGCGCACCACCGGGAGGTGCTCGTCGGCCGCATGGAGAAGGCCGTCGCCGCGTACGAGCGCGGGCGGTACTCCGAGGCGGCGCGCTACGGGAACGAGCTCACGCGCGAGGTGGGGTCGATCGCGGCCGTGCGCCGCATCGCGGGCTTCTCCGCGTACCGCCTCGGCCGGTGGCGAGATGCCGCTCGCCACCTCGAGGCGTACATCGAGCTCACCGACGAGCCCGACGCCGTCCCCGCGTTGATGGACGCGTTGCGCGCGCTCGGCCGGCACGCGAAGGTCGCTTCGGCGTGGACCGAGCTCCGGCACCGCTCGCCCGACGCCGACCTCCTCGCGGAGGCGCGCATGGTGGCCGCCGGCAGCCTGGCAGACCGGGGGCAATTGCACGAGGCGATCGAGCTGCTCGCGTCCTCGGGGGCGGCGCGGGCGTTGCGCAACCCCTCCGACCGACATCTCCGGCAGTGGTACGCGCTCGCGGACCTCTACGAGCGGGCGGGGGACCTGCCGAGGGCGCGGGAGCTGTTCCAGCGGGTTGGGCGCGTGGACCCGGACGCGTACGACGTCGCCGAGCGGCTCGACGCGCTGGGGCCCAGGGGAGCCGGCGCCCGTGGGCGCACGCGGCGACCGCGCCAGCCTCGTCAACCGGTCGACCGGACCGAGGGGGCCCGCGGGCGTGCGCCCGCTCCGGAGGCGAGTCCGAGGGCTCCGGGGCGTCCGAAGGCCGGCGAAAACCTGGCTGGAGGGCTACCGGGCGCCAAGTAGGCTCGTTCCATGTCTACCGACCTCCAGGAGCTGCTCGGCGACGACGCCGACTACCTGTTGAACCACGAGGCGAAGGCCTTCCCGGCCGACGGCCTCGTCCTGCCCGGACCGGACTTCTTGGAGCGCACGTTCCGCGACTCGGACCGCTCTTCGGCGGTGTTGCGTGCGCTCGGCACGGTCTACTCGCACGGTCGTCTCGGAGGCACCGGGTACCTGTCGATCCTCCCGGTCGACCAAGGAATCGAGCACTCCGCCGGCGCGAGCTTCTCGAAGAACCCCAAGTACTTCGACCCCGCGAACCTCTGCGAGCTCGCCCTGGCAGGCGACTGCAGCGCGATCGCCACGACCCTCGGAGGGCTCGGCACGGTGTCACGCCGCTACGTGCACCGCATCCCGTTCATCGTCAAGCTGAACCACAACGACTTCCTCCACTATCCGAACACCTACGACCAGGTCATGTTCGGCTCCGCCCGACAGGCGTTCGAGCTGGGCGCGCTCGGCGTCGGCGCGACCATCTACTTCGGGTCCGACCTCGCCGACCGCCAGCTTCACGAGGTGTCGGAAGCGTTCT
This sequence comes from Acidimicrobiales bacterium, assembly GCA_030043315.1. GTDB lineage: Bacteria > Actinomycetota > Acidimicrobiia > Acidimicrobiales > RAAP-2 > JAJYVT01. Next base: position 406 of record JASHYA010000035.1, on the reverse strand, counting down.
CCGAGGCCCACCAACTGGGCATGTTCACCGTGCTGTGGTGCTACCTGAGGAATCCGGCGTTCAGAAAGGACGGCGTGAACTACGAGCTGTCCGCGGACCTCACCGGTCAGGCGAACCACCTCGGCGTCACGATCGAGGCGGACATCATCAAGCAGAAGCAGCCGGAGAACAACGGCGGCTACACGGTGCTCCAGTTCGGAAGGACGGATCCGCTCGTCTACGACCAGTTGACCACCGACCACCCGATCGACCTCACGCGTTGGCAGGTCGTGAACTGCTACGCCGGACGGATCGCCATGATCAACTCGGGCGGCGAGTCCCACGGTGCGAGCGACCTTGCGGAGGCGGTGCGCACCGCGGTCATCAACAAGCGGGCCGGGGGTCAGGGGCTGATCGTCGGCCGCAA
>JASHYA010000348.1 GCA_030043315.1 Acidimicrobiales bacterium | reverse complement strand
TCTGCGGCCGCGGTGGCGTCGGCTGTCTCCCCGTAGACCCGGGTCGCAGCGGCAGCGGTCGGGGTCCCGACGCCGAACACCGTCCCGGTCAGCTGTGCGACGCTCGGGGTCGAGGTCGAGCTCAGTGTGGCGGTGAGACACGGCGGTGTCCCGGTCGGCCCGGTGACCGGGGTGACCGTCTCCCAGGCCGACGTCGTCGTGTCCCACCAGTAGAGGGCACTCGCCCCCGACAGGTTGCAGTCCTTGATGCTCACCGTGGTGAAGCTCGACCCCGAGGCGACCTCGACGTCGAAGTAGCTCCCCGACGAGGAGAAGCTGGGGGCGGCCTCGGGGTCAGAGGGGTACTGCGACACGGTGAGGGCCCCCGGACCCGACGACGCGGTGACGGTCACCCCGTCGTTGGTCGTGGTGCAGACCCCAGAAGTGACCGAGCACGAGGTGTGGCTCGTCGTCCCCGACGGGGCTGTCGGGGCTGTCGGAGCGGTCGGGGCGGGCGGGGTCGGCGCCACGTAGGTGAAACTCTCGCCGTTCGAGGTGCCGCCGGGCGTGGTGACGGTGACTGTCACCGTGCCCGCGGCGTGTGCCGGGCTGGTCGCGGTGATCGAGGTGGCGCTGCGGCTGACGATCGTTGCCACGGCCGAGCCAAAGTGCACGGCCGTCGCCCCGTACAGATCGGCCCCGGTCACCGTCACGCTGGTCCCACCGGACGTCGACCCCGAAGTGGGGCTCACCGTGGTGAGCGTGGGCGCACCGGCCACGATCGCCACGCCCCACGGCTCGCTGAAGCCGGTTGTTCCTCCCAGGATCGTGGACACGGGCGTCGGGCCGCCGCTCGCGGTGAGCTCGACCGGTGTGAACTCGACCGCGCTCTCTCCTGAGTAGTTGGTCACCCAGAGATCGCCCGCGGCGTCGAAGGCGAGGCCGAGGGGTCCGTCCAGGCTGTCTGCGGGATCGGAGGTGAGGGTGACCTTGGGGGCGACCGCTCCGCCGGTGGACAAGGCGCTCGGTGTGAACTCCACCACCGTGCTGTTCCCGTAGTTGGTGACCCAGAGGTCGCCGGCGGCGTCGAAGGCGGGCGTGATGGCGCCGTCCACGCTGTCTGTGGAGTCGGAGGTGATCGTGACCGTCGCTGCCGGTGCACCCGTGGCCGCCAGGTTCTTCTTTGCAATCTCGACGATCCCGTATGTGGAGTCGTTCGTCACCCAGAGGTTGCCCGCGGCGTCGAAGGTGATGCCGAAGGGCAAGTCGAAGGTGTCGTCGGACGTGAGGACCACCTTTGGCGTCAGGGCGCCGCCAACGGGAAGTGTCGCTTCTGTGTACTCGACCACCGTTCCGTTTGTCACGTTGGAGACCCAGAGATTTCCTGTCGGTGTGAAGGCGATCCCGGCGGGTGCGTCCAGGCTCTCTGTGGAATCGGAGGTGATGGTGGTCCGGACCGTCGGGGTCCCGGCCGAAAGGCTCGCGGCTGTGTACTCGACCACCGAATCACCTGTGAAGTTGGCCACCCACAGATCGTGGGCGGCGTCCAGAGCGTCTCCGATTGGTCCGTCCAGTCCATTCGTCGTCTCGAGAACCGGCGCGACGTCGCCGGTGTCGGAGGTCGGGAACACGGTGAGGTTGCTGTTGCGGTAGTTCACGATGTCCAGCGACGAGGGCGGACCGCCGTAGGTGAAGTGGTCGGCACTCGAGGTGGACGAGGTCCCGGTGGCCGTCGTCACCGTGACTGTCACCCTTCCGGCCGCGTGCGCGGGACTCGTCACGGTGATCGACGTGGCAGAGTCCGTGACGATGGTGGCAGGGGCGGTGCCGAAGTCGACGGCACTGGCGCCTGTCAAGTTTGCACCCTTGATGGTGACGGTTGTCCCACCCGTCACCAACCCTGTCCTGGGGCTCACCGCGGTGATCCTTGGTTTGGTGAGGGGGGCGGCCGACCCAATGACGATCCCCCACGGCTGGCTGAGGCCCGTTGTTGTGCCCGCGATGGTGGTTGCCGGGGTGACCGACCCGCCCACGGAGAGCTGTGTCGGTGCGAACTCGACGACGGAATCGTGTGTGTAGGTGGTGACCCACAGGTCGCCCGCCGCGTCGAAGGCCAGATCGGCGGCATCGCTGAGGCTTTCTGTCGCGTCCGAGGAGAGGGTGACCTTCGGCGCGACTGTTCCCCCGGTCGATAATTCGGTCGTTGTGAACTCGACCACCGAACCACCCGTGTAGTTGGCCACCCACAGGTTGCCGGCCGAGTCGAATGCCAGCCCGACCGCTCCGTCGAGGCTGGATGAGGTGATGGCGACAGCTGCTTTCGGCGATCCCGAAGCCGCCAGATCCTTCTTTGCGATCTCGACGATCCCGTAGTCCGTGAAATTGGATACCCAAAGATTGCCTGTCTTGTCGAAGGCGATGTCGAACGGCTCGTCGAAGGTGTCGTCGGAGGTGAGCAGCACCTTGGGCGTCAGTGTCCCCCCGTCGGCCAATGTCGCCTGTGTGAACTCGACGACACTTGATTCCTGGTTGACCACCCAGAGGTCGCCTGTGGAGTCGAACGCGAGTCCCGCAGGTTCCTCGAGGCCGGACGAGGTGATGGTCGTCTTCAAGGCCGGTGTCCCGGCGGCGAGACTTGCGGCTGTGTACTCGGAGATGCTGTTGTTGTCGTCGTTGGCGACCCAGAGATCCCCTGTGGCGTCCAGAGCCTCTCCTGCGGGGCCTGTCGCAGTCGTCCATGACGCCTCGGGTGCCGCATTGCCGGTGTCGGTGATCGGATAGGCGTTCACCGAGCCATTGCCGAAGTTGGCGACGTAGAGGGTGGTCGACGTCGAAGGAGTCGTGGCCCCGACGTCGGACGACGCACCGATCGTCACCACGGAGACGACCAGTACCGAGCCGAGAAGCCCTTTCAGCGCGCGGCGGAACCCCCTGCGAGCCTTCATCTGTCTGTCCTCCCTCACCAAAGCTGTCGCCACTGCGGCATTGCATTGGCAGGTCAGCCAGTCGGGGGCCCCTCACCCACGCGTCACGGCGAACCTGTCGGCGATTCGCCAGGTCCCCTCCCCCTGGTTGCTACTTGCGCACTGTCTACGCGATCGATGCTCTACGGTTCATCACTCGAATAATTGTGTATTACATCGATGCTTCGGCAACATAGGTGACGGGTGCGGCGGTGTCAACGATGCCCATC
>JASHYA010000347.1 GCA_030043315.1 Acidimicrobiales bacterium | reverse complement strand
GCTGTGGCGTCCACCGTGCCGTCGACCCTCTCGTCGCCAGCGGCGGCGGTCTCCGTCGCCATCAGCTGGGCTCCTCTCCCATCAGCTGGCCTCCTCTTCCCATCAGCTGGGCTCCTCTCCCATCAGGTGGGCCCCTCTCCCTCACCGGCACCGAACGTCTGGCTCCCGGCGGTGGCAGCTTCGCGCAGCTCGCGGCGCGCGATGACGTGCACGTCGATGCCTTGCTCCGCCGCGGCGCGCAACACCTTGCGCACGACCGAACCGCGGGTCAGCTCGTCCCAGCGGCTCCGTTGCGTGGCTCCCACGACGATCTGCGTGACCTGGTGGTCCGCCGCGACCTTCACCACGGTGTCCGCCGGGTTGTCCCCGTCGACCTCGATCCACCTGCCGCCGACGTCCTCGGCGAGCCCCCGGAGCGCGTCGAGCGCGGCTTTGGCCCCTTCCCCCTCACGCTCGGGATCCCTCACGTGCAGGACGAGCAATTCCCCTTTGGTCCGTTGTGCCATCCGCGCCGCGCGGCGCACCACCCCGTCGCTCCCCGGGGCACTCGTCACGGCGACGAGGATCCGCTCGGTCGTGTCCCACACGGCTGCGGGCGGGTGGCTCTCGAGGAAGTGGAGCAGCTCCTCTTCGGTCTCGTCCGCCACGAAGCGGAGCGCGAGCTCCCGCAGCGCGACGAGGTTCTCCGTGCGGAAGAAGCCGTTGAGCGCCGCGGGCACCTTCTCCGGCGGGTAGATGTTGCCGTGCAGCATCCGGCGGCGGAGCTGGTCGGCCGACGAGTCGATGAGCTCGAGCTGATCCGCGCGGCGTACCACCCAGTCGGGCACCCGCTCGCGGATCTTGACCCCCGTGATCACCTCCACCGCGTCCGCGACGCTCTCCAGGTGCTGGATGTTGACCGTGCTGATCACGGCGATGCCCGCATTGAGAAGGTCCAGGACGTCTTCCCAGCGCTTCGCGTGCGGTCCCGAGCCGGGCACGTTGGTGTGGGCGAGCTCGTCGACCAGGGCCACCTCTGGATGGCGCCGCAACACCGCCTCGAGGTCCATCTCGGGGAACGTGGCGCCCCGGTAGTCGACCATTTTGCGGGGGACGATCTCTAGCCCGTGGATCTGCTCGGCGGTCTTCGGCCTGCCGTGCGTCTCGACGAAGCCGATCACCACGTCGGCGCCGCGTTCGTGTCGACGCCACCCCTCGTCGAGCATGGCGACGGTCTTGCCGACCCCGGCGGCGGCACCGACGTAGATGCGGAAGCGGCCTGCCGGGCGGACCGCCTGCGCCGATTCCTCGTCGACGACCGTCGGCTCTTTCACCGCTCCATTGTGCCGGACCGGCACCGTGTCGACGTACGGGCCGAGGACGGGTGGTGGTGGCTCGGGCGCGCAGCACGCCCCCCTACACTCCTGAACGGGGAGGGAGGTCGTTCGGCGCGGTGAAGCGGTGGGTGCTCGGCACGGTCGTGGCGTTCGTCGGGATCGGTGCCCTGAGCGGGGCGATGGTGCCGGTCCGGGCGCACCTCTCGATCGCCACCCCGGCCCTCGTCCTGGTCGTCCCCGTCGTCGCAGGGGTGGCGGTGGGCGGCCTCGTCAGCGGGGTGCTCGCGGTCGCCGCCGGCTTCGTCACCTACGACGCCCTCTTCATCCCCCCCTACGGCACGCTCACGGTGGGGGCGGCCCAGAACTGGACGGCCCTCGTCGTCTACGCCGTCGTCATGCTCATCGTCGCGAGGGTCTTTGCCTTCCTCCGGCTCGCGCGGCTGGACGCCCGCCGGGACGCGGACGCCACTCGGCGGCTGTACGAGCTTTCCGACCTCCTCATCGGCGACCAACCGGTGACCGGGGTGCTCGGGGTCATCGCCAGCACGCTGCACCAGGCCTTCGGCGCGCGCTGGGTGGCCGTGCTCATCCCCGACCCAGAGGACAACGACCACCTGGTGGTCGCGGCGACCGCCGGCGACCCACCGGCGGGTGACGTCGCGGCGCTCGTGCCCGCGGGGGGCCGGACCGAGAGCCTGCAGCCGCGGACGGACACCGGCCAACGGGGCGGCGGCGTCGTGAGGATCGCCCTCGTCGCGCGTGGACGGCCGGTCGGCCTCGTCGGGTTGGCGGGGGCGGCGCTCGACCGCCACGAGCTGGAGCTGGTGCGGACGTACGTGAACCAGGCGGCGCTCGCGCTCGAGGGGAGCCAGCTCAGGGAACAGGCGATGCGGGCCGAGCTGCTCGAGCAGGTCGACGCGTTGCGTGCCTCGCTCATGGGCGCGGTCTCCCACGACCTGCGAACGCCCCTCGCCGCGGTGAAGACCGCGGTCAGCGCGCTGCGGCGTGCGGGCGAGCAGGAGTCGCTGACCGACTGCGACCGCGAGGAGCTGCTCGCGCTCATCGAGGAGCGGTCGGACGCGCTCGACCGGCTCGTTGCGAACCTGCTCGACATGACGCGGATCCAGTCGGGCGCGCTCGAGCTGCGCCGCGCGGTCACCCCGGTTTCGGACGTCGTCGAAGGTGGCCTGCGCGCGAGCGCGGTCACACCCGTCGGGGTCACCGTGGCGCTGCCCGGCGACCTCCCTCCGGTCGACGTCGACGTGCTCCTGATGGAGCAGGTGCTCGCCAACCT
>JASHYA010000346.1 GCA_030043315.1 Acidimicrobiales bacterium | reverse complement strand
CGACCCGTTCGACGGTTTCGGGACGCACGAGCGACCGCGTGGCGTCGTTGAGCGCGCGGGACGCCGTGCCCGGATGCACCCCGGCAGCTTGCGCTACTTCGCGGAGCGTCACGGCGTCTTTCGGCATCCTGCCATCACCGCCCTCGCACGTCGTCTGGTGCGGACGATAGCCCGCCCCAAACCGCGTGCCCGCCACGCGCACCAGCACGGAAACGGGTCGCAGAGCGGCACCACATCGATCCACCCGGCCCCACTTGCGACACGACGGTGGCGCCAATAGACTGAACGTTCAGTCAGTGACAGACCCAGCAGGGCCCCAGGCCTTGGGAAACGGAATCCGCTCGTGGTCCTCGACGACACGGCCGCTCCGACGGCAATCCATGTGAACGCCGCGCCGACCGTCGACAACCTGATCGAAGAGCATGAACGGCGTTTCGTCGCGCGCCAACCGAATTCACGGGCGCTGCACGCCCGAGCACGCTCCAGCCTTGCCGGTGGGGTGACGAGCAGCTGGCAGATCACCCGACCCCAGCCCGTCTTCATCGCGCGGGGTCACGGCTCGAGGATCCTCGATGTGGACGGCAACGAGTACGTCGATTTCCACGGCGGCTACGGAGCCGGACTCGCCGGCCACGCGCATCCGGCGATCGTCGAGGCGGTGACGCGCCAGGTCCGCCTCGGCACGCACTTCGCCCAGCCGAGCGAGGACGCCGTCGTGGTCGCCGAGCTGCTCGCGCATCGCTTCGGACTCCCCCTGTGGCGGTTCACGAACTCCGGGACCGAAGCGACGATGGACGCCGTTCATCTCATGCGCGCGGTGACCGGCCGTGAGCTGATCGTGAAGATCGAGGGCTGCTATCACGGGCACCACGACTCGGTGCAGGTCTCGGTCACGCCTGGTGAGGACGAGGACCTCGGCGACGCAGGCCACCCGATCGGGCGGGCCGCGTCGAGCGGGATCCCGGAGGCCATCACGTCGCTGACCCTCGTGGCCACCTTCAACGACCTCCAAAGCGTCGTACGGCTGCTCGACGAGAATTCCGGCCAGATCGCCGGGATGATCGTCGAGCCCATCATGATGAACGCCGGGATCGTGCACCCCGACGCCGGGTACCTCGAGGGTCTTCGATCGCTGCTCCGACAGCACGACGCGTTGCTGTGCTTCGACGAGGTGAAGACCGGGCTCACGGTTGGACCTGGGGGCGCGACCCGGCTCCTCGGGGTCACGCCGGACATCGTGTGCCTCGCGAAGTCGCTCGGGGGCGGGCTGATCACCGGAGCGGTCGGCGCCACCGACGAGCTGATGGCACACGTCGCGTCGGGCGACTACGAGATGGTCGGCACCTTCAACGGGAATCCCCTGTCGATGGCCGCCACCCGCGCGGTGCTCGAGGAGGTCGCCACCGACGGCGGCTACGAGCGCATCGCGGCGCTACGCGCCCGGATCGAAGCACCCCTCGGCGCCTCGATCGAACGTCACGGGCTGCCGGCGCACCTGGTGTCGATAGGCGCCAAGGGCTGCGTCACGTTCGCCTCGTCGCCTGTCCGGAATTACCGGGAGTTCCTGCGGGTGGACGACCGCTTCAACCACCTGCACTGGCTCGCCCAGCACAACCGCGGCGTATTTCTCCCTCCGTGGGGCAAGACTGAGCAGTGGATGCTCTCGGTCCAGCACGACGAGGGTGACGTCGACAGGTTCGTCGACAACTTCGAGCAGTTCGCGGCCGCGGTGGGAGATACGTTGCGCGCCGGAAGCAATCTTGGTTGACTATTGACTCAAGGTTCAATCCCTCGGGAGCGCACCGGGGGGCCGAAGCCACGAGGGGGGCGACATGCGGATGAGTCGATCCAAGATGTCGGGAGTCGTCGGGCTGCGCGGACGAACGCTCGCGGTCGCGGCGACCCTGGCATTCGTCGCCGCCGGCGTCGGTGCAGGGGCCGGAGGGGGGGTCGCCGGTGCTGGCGTGAGCGCGAAGAGCTCGTCGGCGTCCCGCGACACTGTCACGTACGCCCTCGACACAGGTGACGACTTCTCGTGGATCCTCCCGCTTCTGAACCAGACGGGCAACGAAGTGTGGAACTGGGATGTGCTCGAAGGAAGCTGGCTTCCCCTCTACGCGGTGGGCTACTCGGCGCAAACCGGCATCGACTACCGGCAGTCGATAGGCGAGTCGCCCGTCTATTCCGCCAAGGACACGACCGTCACCATCCATATGAATTCTGACTTCACCTGGTCCGACGGGGTCAAGGTGACGTCTGCGGACGTGAAGTTCTTCTTCGAGCTCGAGGACGCCGGGAAGCACACACTTGGCAACTACCTCCCAGGGCTGCTCCCCGACGACATCAAGAGCGTCAGCTACCCCAACGCGTACACGTTCGTGCTGCACCTCAACCGCTCCTACAACCCCACCTGGTTCACCGGCAACCAGCTCACCTGGATCTACCCGCTCCCGGCACAAGCCTGGGACAAGACGTGCGCGACGTGCACCGTCGGTGGAGCCGCGGCGACCCCATCGGGCGCAAAGGCCGTCTTCGACTTCCTGATGAGTCAGTCGAAGGCCCACACCACCTATGCGAGCAACCCCCTGTGGAAGACCGTCGACGGCCCCTGGGTGATCTCGACCTACGACCCGGTGACCTACGCCACCTCTTTCTTGGCGAACCCCCGCTACACGGGCCCGACACGTCCACGCCTGGCGGGCTACAAGATCGTGAGCTTCACAACAGGCACCGCCGAGCTCGACGCGCTCCGGTCGGGCTCGATCACATTCGGAGAGCTGCCGATCAGCAACGCCTCGGAGACGTCGTACTTCAAGAGCCACGGGTACAAGGTCGAGGCCTGGAAGCTCTTCTACAACGAGGCGTTCGAGTTCGGCTACACCTCCAAGAAGTGGGGGCCCCTGGTCAAGCAGCTCTACATCCGCCAAGCGCTCCAGCACCTCGTCACAGAGAACCTCTACATCTCGAAGGCGCTCCACGGCTACGGCATCGCCGACTACGGCGGAGTGTCCGCGTTTCCCGATTCGCTGTACGTCAGCTCCAAGCTCCGCACCGACCCCTACCCCTTCAGCATCTCCAAGGCGACCAAGTTGCTCACCTCCCACGGGTGGGTGAGGGGAAGCAACGGCGTGGACGTCTGCAAGCGGCCAGGCAACGGTCGCCACGACTGCGGAGCCGGTATCTCGAAGGGGCGTACCCTCAGCTTCCCCTTCCTCTACGAGAACGGGACAACAGCCTTCTTCGAGGAGGTGTCGGCTTTCGAGTCCGCGACCAAGAAGGCGGGCTTCGGCATCACGCTCGAGGGAGAGACGTACAACACGCTCGCCTCAATTGCGGGCGTGTGCCCCACAACACCGCCGTGCAACTACGGGATCGCCGGCTACGCGGGCTATATGTGGAACTACGGCCAGTACCAGAACGTGCCGAACGGCGAGGACCAGTTCGGCGAGGGTAACTACTGGGCCGGCGGTTACTACACAGCCAAGGCCCAGTCGCTCATCGACGCTGCCGACTCGGAGCCCGGCTTCAGCGCCCTGTACGCGGACGAGAACTACATCTCGAAGGACGTTGCGTCGCTCTGGTGGCCCCTCGAGGACACGATCGCGGTCGTGAAGAAGACATTGAAGGGGTGGGCGTTGAGCCCGTACGGCACAATCCTTCCATTGCGCTGGTACAAGACCCACTGACGAACCGGACCCGGCAACCCGGACCGGCCACCCGGTCGACGACTCAGCGCTGCGCAGCCCGTGCCCGGTTCCGGCGCGCACCGCTGCCGCGCTGCGCCTCCCACGCAAAGCCGAGCTCACGCGCGGCGATGCGCATCGCGAGATCGAACGCGCGGCGCGCGTCCACTACCGGGTCGTCGAGAGCGATCTGGATCGCGAAGCCGTCGAGCAACGCGGAGAATCCGGCCGCGAAGTCGTCCTCGTCCACGACGGCGAACTCGCCTTGTTCGATCCCGAAACGGATGATGTCGCGGATGGTCTGGCGGAAGTGCTCGTCGAACTCTTCGCGAACGGCCCGCACTACGGAGTCACGGAGCGCCTGCGCCCAAAGGTCGAGCCAGATCGACCAGGACTCTTCGGGCGTCCCCGTCCCGTCCGAGAGGAAGGTCATGGCCACGAGCTCTTCCAACCGCCCCGAGCCGGTAGGAAGCCGTGCGGTGCGCCTGCCCATCTCCGCGTACCAGGCTTCCTCGGACGACCGCATCGCCCCGGCGAGCAGGTCGTCCTTGGTCTTGAAGTAGTAGATGACGAGAGCCGGGCTGACGCCGGCCCGCTCGGCCACGTCCGAGATTCGGGTCTCGGCGAAGCCGCGCTCTGCGATCACCTCGAGCGCCGCGGCGAGCATCTGGGCCCGCCGAGGCTCTTCGTCGCGGCTCGCCATCCCACTCCCCTCCTCTTCTGGCTCTTCGCGAGCCGAGCAACCTGCGCAATCCTTCGTCACCGTCGCCGCAGGCTTGTGCAGGATAGCAAGGACAATTAGACTGAACGATCAGTCAAACTAGGCGCTGGCCGCTTCTCGACGGCCAGGCGCGCGGCCGGAAATTGGAGGCGAGGTGGAGAACTACGACGCCGTCGTGGTAGGCGGCGGACACAACGGACTGGTCGCTGCGGCCTACCTCGCGCGAGCGGGCATGCGAACGGTCGTCTTGGAAGGTCGCCACAAGACGGGTGGGGCGGCAGCGACGGAGTCGCCGTGGCCCGAGGCGCCCGAGATCAAGGTGACGCGGCTCTCCTACGTGATGAGCCTCCTTCCCCCGACCATCATGAAGGACCTCTCGCTCGAGCGCCACGGATACAAGGTCTTCCCCATGGGTCCCTACTACCAGGCGTTCCCTGACGGCACCTCGATCAAGATCTGGTCCGACGACGCGGCGAAGAACTACGAGGAGATCGCCAGGTTCTCCAAGCACGACGCAGAGGCCATGCCCAAGTGGGACGCCTGGCTCGCGGGGCTCGCGGACGTACTCGGGCCGATGTTGCTCGAGGTGCCCCCGAAGATCGGCTCGAAGCGCCCGGGCGACCTCGCCGACCTCCTGCGGATGGCCTGGCGCCACCGCGGAGTGGACGTGCGCACGGTCGGCGACGTCACGCGACTCATGACGATGTCGATCGCGGATCTGCTCGACGACTGGTTCGAGTCGTGGCAGGTGAAGGCGCCGATCGCGGTGAACGGGGTGATCGGGACCTGGGCAGGCCCCTACGAGCCGGGCACCGCGTACGTCATGGCCCACCACTCCATCGGCGACGTCGGGGACGGGCACCTCGGCAGCTGGGGCTTCCCCGAAGGCGGAATGGGCGCGGTCGCGGATGCGATGCGCCGAGCCGCGGAGAGCTTTGGCGCGGAGATCCGTACCGAAGCGCGCGTCATCAGGACGATCGTGCGGGGACAACGTGCGGAGGGCGTCGTCCTCGAGAACGGCGACGAGCTCCGAGCGCCGGTGGTGGTGACCACGCTCCACCCTCGCACCGCCTTCCTGGAGCATGTCGGCGCGGCGAACCTTCCCGATACCTTCGTGACCGACATCGAGCACTGGAAGACGCGGAGCGGTGTCGTCAAGGTCAATCTGGCGCTCTCCGAGCTCCCAGACTTCGTGGCCGACCCGGGCACGCAGCTGCAGCCGCACCACACCGGCTCGGTCGAGATGGCACCGTCGCTCGAGTACATCGAACGTGCGTTCCTCGACGCCCGGGAGGGCAGGCCCGCGACGCGCCCCTTCTCGGACTCGGTGATCCCCACCACCTTCGACAAGACGCTCGCGCCGGAGGGTGTCCACGTCATGTCGCTCTTCACGCAGTGGGTGCCGGCCACATGGAGCAACGAGCCGCACACCGCCGAGCTCGAGGCGTACGCGGACCGTCTGATCGACGAGTACGACCAGCTCGCCCCGAACTTCAAGGCGTCCATCATGCACAGAGACATCGTGGGGCCTTACGAGCTCGAGCATGAGTACGGGCTCGTCGGCGGCAACATCTTCCACGGCGAGCTCTCCGTGGAGCAGCTCTTCCATATGCGCCCGGCACCCGGATACTGCAACTTCCGGACCCCGGTCTCCGGCCTCTACTACGCCAGCTCGGCGACGCACGCGGGCGGGGGCGTGTGCGGGATCCCGGGCTGGCAGGCGGCGCGGGCTGCGATCGCCGACGGGCGCTTGCAGCGCCGGCCGTTGACCAGGGCGCTGCTCTCCCGGGTGTGAGCAACGACGACGTCGGGCTCGATGGCACCGACGGCGTCCACGCGGCACCGGACGTGGAGGGAACGGGAACGGCGGTTGCTGTGACGCGTCCGCCGCTCGCGGCCATGCTCGAGGCGCGCTCTGTTGCGCTGGTCGGCGCCTCCGCGAGGCCCGAGAGCCTGTCGTACCGGTCCCTCTTCGAGCTCGAGCGCAGCGCGTGCGCGCCAGTCGTCCACCTGGTGAACCCCCGTCGGGCGGGCGAGACAATTCGCGGCCGCAACGTCCTCGGCTCCCTCGAGGAGATCGACGGCCCGGTCGACCTGGTCCTCTTCGCGGTCGGGGACGACCACCTCGAGGATGCGCTGCTCAGCGCGGCGGGCCGGGGCGACCGGAGCGGCGTGATCTTCGGCAACGCCGCCGGTCCGCAACAGGACGCCCCCCACCTGCGGGGGCGTCTCACCCGCATCGCCACCGAGGCGGGCATGGCGATCTGCGGCGCGGGGTGCATGGGCTTCATCTCCAAGACCCTTCGCGCCATCGGCTACCTCGAGCCCGCTCCCCTGCCCGCCGGCTCGATCGCCCTCGTCACGCACTCCGGTTCCGCCTTCTCCGCCTTGCTCCGGGCGGACCGACCGTTCGCCTGGTCGTTGGCGGTCTCCTCCGGGCAGGAGCTCGTGACGACCGCTGCGGACTACGTCGACTATGCGCTCGACCTCCCCGAGACGCGGGTCGTGGCGTTGGTCCTCGAGACGCTCCGTGACGCCGACCGGTTCCAGGCGGCGCTGGCGCGCGCCGCCGCGGCCGCCATCCCCGTGGTCGCGCTCGCGCTCGGTGCGTCCGCCCGCGGACGGGCGATGGTCGAGGCCCACTCCGGTGCCCTCGCCGGGAGTGACGCGGCGTGGGAAGCCCTGTCCGACCGGTACGGCATGCTGCGGGTGCACGACCTCACCGAGCTGTGCGACACGGTCGAGCTCGTCCAGTGCGACCGGCGGCCCCCTTCCCGTCGTACCGGTGCTTCCGCCGGCCACGGGATCGCCGCGGTGCTCGACTCGGGCGCCGAGCGGGCCCTCCTCGTCGACGTGGCCGACGCACAAGGTGTGCCGTTCGCCGAGATCGGGCCACCCACGCGGGCCCGCCTCGCCGCGGTGCTCGACCCTGGTCTCGAGGTCGACAACCCGCTCGACGTCTGGGGGCGCGGGCAGTCGACCGAAGCGCTCTTCACCGAAGCGTTGCTCGCGCTCGCTTATGACGACCACGTGGACGCCGTGGCCCTGGCCGTCGATCTCGTCCCAGAGTTCGACGGCGACGAGTCGTACCGCCTCGCGCTCCTCGAGGTGGCAGAGCAGACCGCGCCGCGCGGTGTGCCCTTGTGCGTGCTGAGCCACACGCCGAGCTCCCTCGACCGAGATGCCGCGTGGTGGCTACGCGACCGGGGAGTCCCTGTCCTCGAGGGAACGCGATCGGGGCTTCTCGCGCTGCAGAACCTCTTGGCGCATCGCGACCACCTCGACCGTCCCGCGCGCCATGCGCCCGCGTTGGACGAGGAGCGACGCGAACGATGGCGGAGGGATCTTCGCGAACCGGGTGTCGCCCCAGGCAGGTTCGCACCCGCGCTCCTGGCCGACTACGGCGTGCCGGTCCTTGCGTCGGTGCCCGCTGGTTCGGTCGAGGACGCACAGAGGGCGGCCGAGCGACTCGGCTACCCCGTCGTCGTGAAGACCGCGACACCCGGGATCCTCCACAAGTCGGACGTCGGCGGCGTGGCACTGCATCTCGCGAGCCCCGAGGAGGTGAAGGACGCGTACCTCGAACTGACCCAGCGCCTCGGTCCGGCGGTCACCGTGTCGACGATGGCCCGCCCGGGTGTCGACCTCTCCGTCGGCACGTTCCGCGACCCGCTCCTCGGCCCGCTCCTCGTGGTCGGCGCGGGAGGCACCCTCGTCGAGCTGCTCGCCGACCGCTCGGTCGCGCTTCCCCCCGTCGATCTGGAGGACGCGCGGCGGATGGTCGACGGCCTGCGCGTGAGGAAGCTGCTCGACGGCCATCGCGGCTCCGACGCGTGCGACCTCGACGCGGTCCTGAGGGTGATCGCGTCGATCTCCGCGATGGCGTTCGAGCTCGGCGACGTCCTCCGGGCGGTCGAGGTGAACCCCCTCCGGTGCTCGGCGTCGGGGGCCGTGGCACTGGACGCGCTGCTCGAGGTATGAGGCCGCGCGGCGGCGACGACGCCGCGCGGCGGACACAGGTGCGGGTCGGCCGACGGTCAGATCCTCGATCCCCGACGAGCTCGAACGAGCACGCGGCTCAGAAGATGGCGTACACCTTCCGCAGGGTCTCGTGGATGTCCCACGTCCCCTCCCATCCCTTGGGGAACATGAGCACGTCCCCGGGGCGGGCGTCCGCCGGCTCCGCCCCGTCCGCGGTGACGGTCATGGAGCCGCTGAGGACGTGCACCAGCTCGTTGGTCTCGAGCTTCCACCGTGACGGTCCGGGCGTGCACTCCCAGATCCCGGTCTCCGACCCGGATTCGTCGCTCCAGATCGTGAGGCCCGAGGTGTGCATCTCGGGTCCCGTGGCTTCTCCGAGCGGGCCCCAGTCCTCGAGGTCCTGGCGCGTCGCTGCGTCGTGCAGCGTGGGCGTCGACGTACTCGCGTGGTCGTCGAGGTCGGTCATGGGGCAATCGTCCTTTCCGGGAACGGGAGCGCAATGGGATCGGGGGGCAACCGGCTGAGGCCGTCTTGGTCGAAGCGGTCAAGGCCGAGGTCAGACACGTCGAGCACGGCGGAGGACCCGGCGATCGCGAGGTCGGCGGCGATCCGGGCGACCGCCGGACCCCACATCATCCCGTGGCCTCCCGCCGATGCGACGGTGACCCCCGCGACTACCGCACCGTCCTCGTCCAGGGCCGGCCCCAGGATCGGCAGGTGGTCCGGCGTGAAGTCGATCGTCGCAGCCCAGACCCGGCGCAGCTCGAGACCTTCAGTCGCGGGAAGCAAATCGGCCAGCCGCCGCCGGATCTTGTCGAGGTAGCCCCAGTCGATCTCTTTCGCCGGCCCCGGTGGCTCGAGGGGATTGCTCATGCCGAACAGGAGCCCTCCGTCCTCCGGACGCCAGTAGATCCCCTCGGCGAGGTCGAAGGCCATCTTCACCTGGTCAGGGGCGAGCCGGGGATCCGGCTCGGTGACGGCGACCTGATGACGTGCGCCGCCCGAGGCGATCCGGGTCCCTGCCCGCGTTCCGACATCGGAAAGGTCGGGGCCGCCGGTCAGCACCACCCGCCCGGTGGGAATCGGCCCTTTCGAGGTCTCGACCGCTGCGACGCCGCCCGTGGCGGCCCTCCGGAGACCGAGGAAGTCGGTGCCCTCGAGCACCTCGACGCCGTCCCGCAGACATGCTGCGGTGTACGCAGCCACGTTGCGCGGGGGGTCGATGTAGCCGTCGCCGGGTGCGTAGGAGCCACCGAGATGGCGGCGCGGCGCCATCGCCGGAATCAGCGCGTCGGCCTCCTCGACGTTCAACCAGGACACCTCGAGGCCCAGCCCCGCCTGCATGGCGACACGCGCCTTTGCCTCCTCGACCTGGGGCTCGGAGAATGCCGGCATGAGGTAGCCCTGCGCCACGAAACCAGAGTCGACTCCGATCTGCTCGCGCTGGGTGCGGTAGAAGTCCTGGGTCCACATGCCGAGCCGAACGGCCCACGGCGTCCCGCCCTGGGCGCGCACCATGCCGGCCGCGCGGCTGCTCGCGCCCCGCCCGAGCAGTGCTCGCTCCACCAGCACGACCCGGGCAAGGCCCGCGCGCCGCAGGAACCACGCACACCAGCCACCCACGGTCCCACCGCCCACCACGACGGCGTCGGCCGTCTGAGCACCACGCACTCCCGCACCTTCGCATACACTGAACCGTCAGTCAAACTCTGCAACGTCGGAGGGCGCCATGTACGGGATGTCGGCAGACGACGTCGAGCTCCAGGACCGCGCACGCGCGTTCATCGACGACCTGCTCCCCTACGAAGCCGAGGCGGAGGAGCAGGGCGGGGTACTGCCGGTCGACATCGACGCCAAGATGCGACGGCGTGCGCGGGACGAAGGCCTCGTCGCCACCAACATGCCGCGTGAGCTCGGGGGCGGAGGCTGCTCGATGCTGCAGCAGGTGCTCGTGCAGGAGCAGGTCGGCAGGGCGACCAACGCGTTGGGGTGGATGCTCTCGACGCCACCCCAGTGGTGGGCAGGCGTTGCAACCGAGTACCAACGGGACCGCTGGCTCGTGCCGACGGTGCGCGGGGACGCCGTCGAGTGCTACGCCATCACCGAAGAGCACGCCGGATCGGACGTCTCGCTTCTCCAGGCGACCGCCAGACGGGTGGACGAAGGGTACGTACTCGACGGGGTCAAGTGGCACGTGACCTCGTACAACGAGGCGACGTACACCTTCTTCGAGGCAGTCCTCGCCGACGGACCACATGCGGGATCGCACGCGATGTTCGTCATCGACCTTCCCTCCGACGGTGTGCGCGTCGTGCGTGTGCCCGCGTACTCGCACACGATCGCTCATCACCACCCGATCGTGGCGTTCGAGGGCGTCAAGGTCCCACTGTCCCACCTCGTCGGTGACGAAGGCAGCGGGATGGACTACGCCTACGAGTGGTTCCGATTCGAGCGGTTCATGGTGGCGGCGAGGTGCCTGGGGGCAGCAGAGCGCCTGATCGAAGAGGCGACCGCATTTGCGTCCGAGCGCATGGTGTCGGATGGTCCGCTGATAGCGCATCAACTCGTCCAGGCGATGCTCGCCGACAGCCTCACGGAGCTCTTCGCGGCTAGATCCCTGCTGTACGAGGCGGCACGCGGCGTGGACGAAGGCAGGGACCGGAAAGTGCAACACGCCCAGGCGTCGATGGCGAAGCTCTACGCGTCGGAAATGGCCAACCGAGTCGCCGACCGTGCCGTACAGATCTTCGGCGGACGCGGCTACATGCGCGAGAATGTCGCCGAACGCTTCTACCGGGAGCTGCGCGTCGAACGCATCTGGGAAGGGACGAGCGAGATCCAGCGCCTCATCGTCGCCTCGCAGCTTGCAAAACGCGGCGTCCGCGCGCTCATCTGATTCGCGAGCCTTGGCCTCACCGACATCGTGGTCGGGAAGGCGATTACCCGGGTTGCGCGCTCCGTTCCGCTCGGACTGCGCGGTCAGGAACGGAGGCTGACGCGGGGCGGGGGGCCTTCCCGGCGTACGCAGCCGCGACCATGGTCACGAACTGGTACACCCCATCCTCTTCTTCGGAGAGGGGTCCGGGCACCGCGTGTGGGCTCGAGAGGCCCCGTTGAACCGATTCGCAGGCCAGCCAGTCCTGGCGGTTCGTCACGTCCCAGAAGTCGACAGCGAACGACGGGTCGAACTCGTCGCTTGCTGCATCCTCTGGCGCGAAGTGCCATTCGCAGACGATCCGCGTGCGGTCGGGCGCGAGCGGGGTGAGCACGTGCGTCATGACATAGTCGGGGTGGAGACTCACGAGCACATTCGGGAAGATCGCGATGTAGTCGACGATCTTCCGGTGGAGATCGTCGAGCCCTCGGAGCGGCGACGCGCTCGAGGTTCCGTCGAGGGACATCGTCTGGTAGCCCTCTCGTATCTCCATCCACCCGCCTACCCACGAGCCCGCCGGGTGGTGGTAGTTCTCGCCGCTGCGTGGTGGGCTCACCGCGCAGAGCTCGGGATGGATCGAAGGGCAGTGATAGCACTCCTGGTAGTTCTCGCTGAGCACCTTCCAGTTCGCAGAGACGACATAGTCGTGGTGACCCCGCGTGACGAGCCGCTCGAGCTCGTACGGCGCGACGATGTCCTCGAGTCCCTCGACCTGGGCCGAGAAATCCCCCGCGTCGGCGGACGGGTTCACGAACACGAGCCCGTGCCACTCTGCACACGGCAGTTCGACGAGCCCGTGCACCGACGGGTCGAAGATCCCCGTCCCGTCGAACCCCGGGGCCCTTCTGAGACTTCCATCGAGCCGGTACGACCACGCGTGGTAGGGGCACAACACAACCGAACGGTTGACAGTGCCCGCACCGCAGGGCAGCAGCTCGTGACCGCGATGGCGACAGGCGTTGGCGAAAGCGCGGACGACACCGTCATCCGCGCGGATCAGGAAGACCCCCCGTTCCCCACCGCCTCGGCGCGCTGGTCGCCGTGAGCGCCCACGGCCGAAGAGACACCCACGCAGGTCCAGCCGTCATCGAAGAAGCGCCGTCGCTCCCAGTCGAAGACCACCTGGCTGGTGTACGCCTCACGCGGCAGCATCCGGCTCTCGCCAAAAGGCCGCAGCGATCGCTCGAGCGCTTCTGGGTCGACCGGTGCGTGGCTGGCAACCGTCTGCTCCACAATTTGACTGACCATACAGTCAATTCTACGACATGCCGGTGACGGCGGCAACGCCCGGGCACGGCCCAGGCCGAGACGCGCGCGGAGGAGAGGGCTGGAGTCGCCCACCACGCCTGGGGCGCATCGCGTGCGCTACCGCGACTTCCCCCTCGGCGACTTGACGGCGGCGATGGCCGAGTCGACTGCGCTGCGAACCATCTCGTCGAGGGGTGGCCAGGGAAACATGGGGCGGCTCTCGCGGAGCATGACGATGCCGTGCAGGGTTGCCCACAGCTGGACGACCGCGTCGTCCGGCTTGAGCGCGGGCCGCAGCCCGGACGCACAAGCTGCGAGCGCGCCGCGGAGCATGGCGAGGACAGGTGCGCCGGGAAGCTTCGCAGGGTCCCAGTCCTCGTGGACGGTTCCCCTGGTGCCCATCATGAGCCGGTACGGTCCCGGTCGTTCGACTGCGAAGGCGACGTAGGCGTCGCACATGGCTCGAAGCGCCGCCTCGCCCGGAACGCGGCCGGCCGCTGCCTCTTCGAGCGCAACACGCAGTCCGGCGAACTCGGCCGAGTACGCGGCAAAGAGCAGCTCGTCGAGGGTGGTGAACTGGAGGTAGAAGGCCTGAGGCGTCACGCCGACCGCCTGGGTGACCCTGCGGATGCTGAGGTCGCTCTCGGCGTTCGCCGAGGCGAGGAGCGACCGGGCCGCACCGATCAGCTCGTCGCGCAGGCGGCCACCCTCACCGCGCCGGTTGCGCACCCTCACCGGTCGGCCGCCGGTCCTCTCTCCTGGGTGGTGGGGGGTCATTGCGGATCTCCCTTGCATAACTAGACAGTCGTCTATATACTGTTGTCTATCAACAAGGAGGTACCCTAATGGTCCCGACGAGTGTCACCCGCGTCACCCACAGCTGCCATCTCATCGAGATCGGCGGCCGGACGTTTCTCACCGACCCGTGGTTCAGCGAGCGTCCCGCGTACCACCAGGGCGAACCCATCGCCCTCTCCGTTGCAGAGCTGCCGAAGCTCGACGGCGTGCTCATCACCCACCACCACTACGACCACTGCGACCTGGCGGCGTTCGCCGACTACCGCGACCGGCACGTGCCCTTCGTCGTGGCCGGTCCGGTCGAAGCGCGCGCACGGAAACAGGGCTTCGACCACGTCCAGTCACTCTCCCCGTGGGAGCACGTAGAGATCGGTGGCGTCACCATCACCGCGGCACCCGGAAAGCACGGCGTCTACGAGGTGACCTTCGTCCTCCAGGGAGGAGGACACACCATCTATTTTGCGGGCGACACGATGGTGATTCCCGAGCTCCACGGGCTACCCGAGCGCTTCGGCCACATCGACGTCGCGCTACTGCCGACCAACGGGCTCCAGATACGTCCACAGATGAACAAGCAGGTGGTCATGAACGCGCAAGAAGCGGCCGAATTGACGAGCGTGCTCAAGCCGGACCTCGCGATTCCGCACCACTACGCCTTCACCGGTGGATGGTTCGCCGATCACTTCATCACCAAGAGCAACCGCGACCCACAGCCGTTCGCTGAAGCGACCAAGCACCTCGCGCCCGAGACCACGGTTCGCATCGTCGAACCCGGAGAGACGGTTGCCCTCTGAGGTGGGCTCGACCAGGGTGAGCGCTACGAGGCCGCGTGGGCAAACGCCGAGACGGTCTCGGCAACCTTCCTGAGCCGGACACCCGAGGGCGGCAGCGCGCAGATCGGCGACTCCGCCTATCCGCGCACGCTATAAGTTGCAAGGATCCGATCGGGACGGGAGCGGGTGATCTGCAGTGACCGAGGCCAGGTACGACGCGCAGCTCGAGCAGCGATACCGCGAGCGGAGCCTCTGGCTGGATGGCGTGCCATCCAGCCTCTCGCCCCGCCCGCACCTGCCCGGCGACGGGACGTGCGACGTCGCGATCGTCGGGGCGGGCACCACCGGCCTCTGGACGGCGTACTACCTGAAGAGCCTCGCTCCCGAGCTCGACGTCGCGCTGGTTGAACGCGAGATTGCGGGCTTCGGGGCCTCAGGTCGCAACGGCGGTGGGATCGGCCCGGGAATCTCGGGCAACCCTCGCGTCTACTCGCGCCACCACGACCCCGAGCTCGTGCGAATGGCGGAGCGGCTCGCCTATCAGGCAGTGGACGACATCGGGCAGGTGATCGAGAAGGAGGGCATCGACTGCGGCTGGCGGAAGGGCGGGTGGCTTCGCGTGGCCGTGACCCCCTCGCAGCGCCAGAGGATCGACGGGTTCATCGAAGAAAAGCGGCGTTGGGGAGCCGGACCGGAGGACTGGCGCCTGCTCGAGCCCGACGAGGTAGAACAGCGTGTCCGGATCCCGGGTGCAATCGCAGGCTTGTACACCCCGCACGCGGCGAGCATCAATCCGGCTCGGTTCGTGCGTGGGCTGGCGGACGCCGTCGAGCGGCTCGGCGTCGCGATCTACGAGAAGACCGCGGCGATCAGGATCGAGCCGGGACGCGTCGTGACCCCGCATGGAACCGTCCGGGCTCGACACGTCCTGCGGGCCACCGAAGCCTTCACCGTGCAGCTCCCCGGTGAGCGGCGGCGGTTCCTGCCCCTCTACTCGCTGATGATCGCGACCGAGCCGCTCAGCGCGGGAGTCTGGAGCAGCATCGGCCTGGAGAACCGGGAGCACGTCGGGGACCTTTGCCATGTCGCCTTCTACGGTCAGCGGACCAGTGACGACCGGCTCGCCCTTGGCGGACGGGGAGTGCCCTACCGGTTCGGTGCGCCGGTGGACGAGCGCTACGAGCGCCAGCCCGAGGTGGAAGAACGGCTCACCCGTGTCATCGCCGAACGCTTCCCGGCGGCCGCGGGGGCCAAGATCACCCACCACTGGGGCGGCGCCATCGCGGTCCCGCGCGACTGGTGCGTGAGCGCCCACTACGACCCCTCCACGGGCTTCGGCTGGGCGGGAGGCTATTCAGGAGGCGGGAACAACAACTCTCACCTCTGCGGTCGGGTCATGGCCGATCTGGTCCTCGGACGGAACACCGAGCTCACCGGGCTACCCCTGGTGGGCCACCAGACGCGGCTGTGGGAGCACGAGCCGCTCCGGCTCATCGCGAGCCGGTCCATCGTCGCAATCTCACGCAGTGCCGACAAGGTCGAGCAGCACTCGACCCGTACCGCACGTCGCGTGGCGCTCGTTCGCCCGTTCGTCCGGGGACACGGGTAGCCGACCTTTGAGATCAACTGGAAGGACGTGGGAACCGCCCGTCAGGCTTCGAGCGCTCCCTCGGCCCGGAGCCGGCGCAACGCCCGCTCGAACGCAGCGACGAAGCGGTCCACGTCCTCGACGGTGTGTGCCGTGCTGAGGAAGCTGACGCCACGCGACACGAAGCCGTCTAGCTCGAGGTAGACACGCAAGAGATGCGCGGCGAGATGGTTAGTGGAAAGGAGGTCCCGTTCGTTGGAGGGCATCACCTTCGAGAAGTGAACGCCGACCATCGAGCCCACGCCCGTCGCGAACACTGTCACCCCAAGGTCTGACGCCACGCGCCGGAGTCCGACCCGCGAGCGCTCACCGAGCTCCTCGAGTTGGACATAGTGCTCAGGGTGGTGAACAAGCTCGCCCACCATGGCAACGCCCGCCGCCATGGTCATCGGGTTGCCCGAGAACGTCCCGCCCGCAAAGACAGCGTCGCCGGGGCTACCTGAGGCAGGCCACATCGTCTCGTCCATGAGGTCGCCTCGGCCGCAGATCACCCCGATCGGCTGGCCACCGCCTGCCGCCTTGCCCAGTACGGTGAGATCCCCCGTCACGCCGTAGTGACCAGCACCACCCCGCGGCCCGAGACGATAGCCCGTGATCACCTCATCGAAGATCAGCAGGGCACCGATCTCCGTGCAGACCGCGCGGAGACCTTCGAGGTACCAGGGATCCGCAGGCAGGCATCCGCCGCCCCCGAGCACCGGTTCGATGATCACGCACGCGAGCTCGTCTCGGGCTTCACGGATGCGATCGAAGGCCCGCCGGTCGTTGAAGGGAAGCACGATCACGTTGTCCGTCGCGACCGAGGAGACGCCAATGCTGTCGAGATTGACATCGGGTCGTCCGACGTCGCCCGAAAGGGTCATGAAGCTGTGGAGGACGAACTCGTTGGCGCCGTGCCACCCTCCCTCCACCTTGCCCACCTTCGACCGTCCGGTCGCCTTGCGGGCGATTCGCAGCGCGCCCATCGATGCTTCGGTTCCGCTGTTGACGAACGCCACCCGGTCGGCTCCAGGGGTCGTATCCACGATGAGCTCTGCGAGTTCCATGCGGTTGTGGGTCGGGGGACCGAAGTGCGTGCCCTTCTCGAGTTGCGACTCGAGCGCGGCCACCACAGCCGGGTGGGCGTGGCCAAGGACGAGCGCCCCTTGACCGAGGTTGAAGTCGCAATAGTCACGCCCGTCGATGTCGGTCAAGTAGGCACCTTCTGCCTTTTTCACATAGATCGGCAGAGGTTCCCAGAACCGCGCTCTCGTCGTACCCCTCGGCAACACCCTCGAAGCTCGCTCGTGGTGGGCAACGCCGAGCGGCCGGGCATCGAGAAGCTCCTGGCGCGCGGCCTCGAGCAACGCTGCTCCCGGCCGTTCAACGGCAACACCCGCCGACGAACTCACCGTGCTATTCCTCGACCCGTCATCGCGCTCCTCCGGTGGTCACTCCACGCGGCCCCGTTAGAGGCACCCTTCGGATTGCAGCATCTTCATCACGTCCCGATGCGCTTCTACGACCTGATCCACGTCCTCTTCGGTGTGCGCCGTACTGAGGAAGTTCAGGTGCGCGGGCGCCGTCATCAGCACCCCGTGCTCGAGCAGGCAGGTGCTGAGCAGCTTTCCCGCCACCTGGTTGGAATCGAGGAGGTCTCGCATCGAGGCGGGCTCCCTGTCCATGAAGTAGGGCCCTCCCCAGATCGAACCCACGCCGGTCACGAAGCCCGGAATGCCGAGCTCCGACAGCGCCTCTCGTAATCCGCGACGCATCCGTTCACCGATCGCGGACAATTCCTGATAGAGCGCGGGGTTTTCGACGAGCTGCGCGAGCTGCGCGTAGCCCGCCGCAGACGTCATGGGGTTGCCGGAGAAGGTGCCGCCCACGAAGACTTGCTCGTGAAAGCCACCACCCGGGGGGCTGTCGGTCGGCATGACGTGCTCACGGCGGCCGATGACGGCACCGACCGGCATTCCCCCGCCTATTGCCTTGCCCATCGTCACGAGGTCCGGCCTCACGTCGAGGGTCAACGCCGCCGAGCCAGGCGCCAGGCGGAAACCGGTGATGACCTCGTCGAAGACGAGCAGCGCCCCGACCTCGTCACAGACCGCCCGCAGACCTTGGAGGAAACTCGTGCTTGCCGGGAAGGTGCCCGCACTGCCCTGCAGCGGCTCGACGACCACGCAGGCGAGCTCGCTTCCGTGCTCACGAACGAGATCGAAGGCAGCATCGTCGTTGAAGGGCAAGACCACGACGTCGTTCGCCACACCATCGGGCAGCCCGGCGCAGTCCGCGACGAGCTCGGGACGGTCAGTCTCGCCCGCGATCGAAAAGACGTTGAACAGGAGGGGCTCGTAGTTGCCGTGCAATCCCCCTTCACACTTTCCGACCGTCTCTCGACCCGTGGCTGCCCTCGCCAATCGAACGGCAGCCATCGTCGATTCGCCGCCGCTGTTCGTGAACGCGAGCATCTCTGCGCCGGGCACGCCCGCAACGATGAGCTCCGCGAGCGCGCACTCCTTCGAGGAGGGCGGCCCGTAGTGGTTCCCCCCACGTATCTGCTCAGCCAGCGCTGCGACGACAGCAGGGGGGCGGTGCCCGAGGATGAGCGGCCCGTGCCCCATATTGCAGTCGATGTAGCGAAATCCGTCGACGTCGTACAGGTAGGCGCCTTCTGCGCGCTCGACGTAGAGCGGGACAGGCCAGAAGCGCGAGCGCGTACTACCGATGACGCGACGTTTGATGGCGTGGGCGTGCGCCGAGGCACTATTGGGGTGGGTCCGCCACAGTTCGGCGCGGACCGCCTCCATCAGCTCGTGCGCACGCCCGCCCATCGGCTAGCTGAAGTGCAATGTCTCTGGTTGGAAGGTGAGAATCGGGCTCTCCACGAACCCCTTCAGCTTCGGGTTCACCTCGTAGATGATGTTGTCAGGAACGGGCATCCACAACAGCGCCGCGGTCTTCACCAGGTAGTTGTCCAGGGTGTCGAGTGCCTTGTTCCCCGGCTGCGTGACGCTCTCCACGCAAAGCGCTGTCACGTAGGCGTTCAGGTAGTTGCTGACGTTGAACACCGCCCCCTTCTTGAATACGACTGTGCTGAGGGGGTACGGGACGTCTGTGTCGACGTCGGCTGTGCCCAGGTAGATCATCTGCCACTTGCACTCACTCTGATTCGGCGTGCAGGAAGGGAACTCGCTGTCGATCGTCCCGCTCGCGGTGGCGACCGGCGTGATCTCGATACCCGCGCCTGCGGCATCCGACTGGAGGTTGCTCATCTCCAGTGCATACGTCTGATTGCCAGACGAGTACTGCAACGTGATGCTCGGGATCTTCTCGTCGTGCGTGATGCCCTTCCCGCACTCACCCTTGCCCGTACCCGGTCGGACGCAGTACGCCGCGCCGCTCGAGGGGATCTTCCAGCCGTTGCTCGTGAGGTACTTGCGGGCGTGGGCCGGGCTGTAGGAGTAAGGATCGGTCTTCTCGTACGAGGTTTCGAACACGTTCGTCGGGTCGGGTGGGTTCGGCCCCACGTCGTAGAACCCGTAGCCCCTCAGTGCCGTCTGGATGTCTGCCTTCTGGTCCACGAGGGACTCCATCGCCTGTCGGAAGTAGAGCTCATGAACAAGGGGTCCCAACTTGGGATTGTTGTAGTTCCAGAACACGTCGTTGTACGCCCAAATGGGCCCCACGGACACCAGATCGTCTCCCGGCACCGGGTTGCTCGGGGGCTTGCTCGCCCCAGGCGACTTGGTGGGAGCGGACGTGAAGGGGACGTAGCCGATGGTCAACGCACCCGACTGGAGAAGGCTGTACTCAGAGGCTGTCGACGTGGGCACGTCGAACACCAGCTTGGAGATGCGCGCCTTCGGGCTGCCGGTGTAGCTCTTGTTGGGCTCGAGCGTCACCGAGGTGCCACCAGACGCGAACTTCGTGAGATGGAAGGGTCCGTCGACGACCTGCCACAGCGGGTTGGTCGCGTAGGTTGTGGTGTCCTTCGACTGTGCGGTGAGGTACTTGTAGACGGCCGGGCAGTCGGCCTTCTCCACCTTCACTGTCTCAGACTCGCAGTCCGACTTCTTCCCGGGTCCGCTCAGGTCCCAGGCAGTCGGGAAGGGCGTGATCATCAGCAGTTGGTTCTCCAAGAACCACGTCGGGTTCACACTCTCCTTGAGGTGAAAGGTCACCGTGTCGGCCGCGTTGTCGTAGCTCGTAGAGGCGAGGCTGTCGGGAAAGTCACCGGGAATGTAGGACCAGAATGTGGCGTACTCCGTCAATAGCAGGCCCATGAAGAACGCCACGCTCTGTGGGCTGAGAGTCTGGCCGTCAGACCACTTCCACCGCTTCAGCTTGATGGTGACTGTCTTGTCGTTGTTCTTGAACGTCGGGTAGTCGGCGAGCGACCTCGAAAGTGTCAGCTTGTAAGGAGATCCGTTCCACCAGTAGAGGGGCCGGTACATGAGGAACTGGAACTCGTGGATGTCCGGTCCGTACAAGTACTCGTTGCTCATGAACGGGAAGATGTAGCTGAACGGCTCGCCCTCCGTCGTGGCCATCGTCACCGTGCCGCCTGTGGCCTTCTTCGCGGCGGCGGCCGCAGATGGCGCTCCGCCCAACACCGCGGTCGATAAGGCCAGAAGCGTGGCGCAGAGCGCAACGAAGACTGGGAGCGTCCTCGCTGGCAAGTTGCGCACAGCCGTTGCACCGCTGCCAAAAGCTCTCCGACGAAACGCCACCTTGAAGCCCCCCTTCTTGTGGCATGTTCTACAAGCGAACATGCACTGCTCGCATCGTGGCGATCGTTGCAGACGACCCCCGGGCTGTCAAGGGGCCTGGCAGCGGGGCAAGAGCGGCAGCTCGGGCGGCGTCGCTAGAGGGCAGCGGCTTCCTGGTCCCGAATATCGGCTTCGATGGAGACGGTCGTCCGGAGCATCGCCGATGCGACCACCTTCCGGCGTTCACGAGTGAGTCGAGCAGTGGGGCCGTCGACGTTGAGGATGCCCACGAGGACGCCGCGGCCGTCGTGGATGCCGGTGGAGACGGCGCTCACGCCCTGCTCGAGCTCGTCCACGGCTTCGGCGAAGCCTCTCTGGCATGCCGCCTTCACCTGGCGACGAAGGACGGAAGGATCGGTGATGGTCGCACTCGCCACGGCGTCGAGCGGACCCTTGAGCAGCTGGTTCAGCACCGCATCCGGCCGGTGGCCGAGCAGGACTTTGCCGACGGAGGTGGCGTGCAGTGGCCCACGCCCGCTCGTCGACCCGGTGCGGAGCACGTGCGGGGTGTCCACACGGACGAGGACGTGGATCGATCGATCGAGATCGGGCCCCTGGCTGTCGACGACGGATGAGAGCTCAACGGCTTCCTGCAATTCCCGCGCCAGCGCCTCGACGTGCGGCCCGGCCACCGCGAGAAGTTGGGCGTGGGGGATGAAACGGTCTGCAAGACGCACGAAGTCGGGGCCAAGAACGACCGAGCGCGCGCCGGGAGCCCGGGCGAGAAAGCGCTCACGCTCGAGGGTTCGGACGATTCGCGTAACAGTCGGGTACGCAAGCGATACGTTCCGTGCGAGCTCGGATACCCGAATGCCGGTCGGCGCGTCGGCTACGGCGCGCAGGACAACCGCGGCGCGGTGAATCGATTGATTGGCGACACCATCGGCCCCGTCTCGGGCGACAAGACTCTCGTGTCGTTGACGGGCATTCGCCACCCCCGTACCGTATCACTGAACGTCGGTCAGATAGTCACATAGTGATGAGATTGTGCTGGCGAAGATGGTCACATACTGATTACTCGCCATGCCGAGCAGAGCAGTGCGCACCGACCCTGAGGGCCCGATGACCGTCCAACGCCTCCGTGTGGTTGCCGAAGAGGCGATCCGTGCGATCCCTGCGGACGGCGGCGGAGATGACCACAGCTCGCCGAAGGATCGAGGGGTGTGCGTAGACCGCCGCGAGCGGCTCAGGCCGCCGGTCCGAAACGACCAGGCGAGAACGGCTCGAGAATGTCATCCACCTCGCGAGGACCCGGCGACTCCGTACCGCCTGCCGCGGCAGCAACCAGGGCGGCCGAGTACGGAGCGAGAGTCAAGCCGGAGGGCCCGAATCCGGTGGCCAAAAAGAGACCCTCGAAGCCAGGGACAGCGCCAAGGATCGGCCGCTCGTCAGCGCTCACCGGGCGAAATCCGACCCTGATCTCGGTCAGTGACGCGCACGACAGCCCTGGTGCGACGCCGAGCGCACGCGTCAACAGCTCCTGCACACCGCCTGCCGTTGCCCGACAGTCGAAGCCGCTGCCTGTCTCTCTCGTGGCCCCGACGACGACTCGATCGGGCGGAAAGGTGACCATGTAGTTGGAGCCGTAGCCGCTCACAACCGGGAAGGAGGCCGTGGCAGTGCCCGGAAGCGCCAGATGGATGATCTGGCCGCGCTGCGGCTCGATCGGGATACGAGCACCGAGCGGGGCGAGAAGCCGCTTCGTCCAGGCGCCAGCAGCGACGATCACGGCGTCGGCTTCGAGCGTTTCCCCTTCGAGCTCCACCACGGGCGGTCCACCTGCCCGTCCACGAATGATCGCTTCACCACTCACCCGCCGACCGCCTAGCTGGGCCACGGCGCTCTGGAGAGCGTGTCGAAACAATCTCCCGTCAAGCCGTGCGACCCCGCTCATGTGCACCGCGCCGAGAGCCGGGTCGAGTGGTGGAAAGAGCTTTCGCGCCTCTGCCGGAGACAGCAGGCGCACGGTACCGATCTGCGGATCTCGCCAGGTGGCGTTCAACATCTCCAATCGGCTGGCCAGGTCGGCGAGTCGCGCCTCGCCGCCCTCGCCCGGTGTGACGAGGAGCTCGCCGACGACCCTGTAGCCGATCTCGCTCCCGCAAAGAGACGCGAGGTCCAGCACGAGCTGGCGGTGGTACGTCGTCGCATCTTGGAAGAAGCGCCGCCACTCGTCATCCTCGGAAGCGTGAAGGACCCTCCCGGCAGAGATGATCCCCGCGCCGGCGGCGGTCGCCTGACCTTCGTGCTCGGCGTCGACCAGCGTGACGCCGACCCCATCCCGAGCGAGCCGGTACGCGGCGCTCGATCCGGCGACGCCGCCTCCAATCACAAGAACTTGCTTGGCCATCGGCTCATCATGGCCGACGTGTACGGAAACCTGGCTCTGGACGCGGATGTGGCAGCTCCGGTGGACTTCTCTCGGAGGGGGGAAGAGCGCTCGACGCGCGAACCGGGCGGGCGCTACCCGTGGCCCCGGACGAAGGGGCGAACGAGCGCGACGCGACGGGCGGTGCGGGTCGAGTGCTGCTCCACCTTGTCGGCACTGGACGAGATTGCGACGATGGAGCGGCACGCGAGGAGCCGAAGGGGCTCGTGCTCCCACAGCCGCGTCTGGTGACCCACCCAGGGCAGCCCCGTGAGCTCGGTGCTCCGTCCGAGGACCAGATCGGCCGTGACCCGGCCGGCGAGGTGGGCGCTGAGGACGCCACCGCCTGAGTAGCCTCCCGCCCAGCCGAGGCCCGTGGAGGGGTCGTAGTTGGCGCTCATGCACCAGTCGCGCGGGACCGCGATGGCGCCGCCCCAGTGGTGGGTGACCTTGGCTGCCGCGGCCGCCGGGAAGCGTTCGGCGATGACACGGGTGAGGCGTTCTTCCACCTCGGGCTGACGCTCGTAGCGCTCGTCCACCGGCGCGCCGAACCGGTACGGGGCCGCCCGCCCCCCGAGGGCGAGCCGGTCATCGGTGGTCCGCTG
>JASHYA010000345.1 GCA_030043315.1 Acidimicrobiales bacterium | reverse complement strand
AGGTCATCTCGTCCCGGTTGGTCCCCACGATCGTGGCGACGCCCGCGGCCGAGCCGCCGGCGATCGCCTCGAGCGGCGGCTCCGGCAGCGTGACGCCGTCGACGACCGGAATGAACGGCTGGGGGAGCTCACCGGGACGCGGCGAACGACGTGACACGGAGGTGAGCGCGCCGACGAGCTCTTCGACCGGCACGCCCTCCAGCGCTGTCCTCGAGAGCTCGGACATGCCGAGCTCGTGGACGAAGGCAAGCGCTGCGTCCTCCGCACGCTCGGCGCCGTGGGTGTACGGCGGACCGCTCTGGATCACCGCCGAACGAAAGAGCCCGCGCGCCGACGGAGCCGCGAGGAGCGCGGAGATGCACATGGCGCCGGCGGACTCACCGAACACCGTCACGTTCGAGCCGTCACCGCCGAAGGACGCGATGTGGTCGCGCACCCAACGGAGCGCGGCGACCTGGTCGAGGAGCGCCCAGTTCCCCGCGACGCGCCCGCGGTGGGCTGCGTCACCGAGCGCCCGGTGGGCGAGGAACCCGAGCGCGCCGAGCCGGTAGTTGACGTTCACGACCACCACGTCCCCGTCCGCCGCCAGGCGCTGCCCGCGGTACAGGCCGCTTCCCGCGGTGCCCGACGTGAACCCCCCGCCGTGCACCCACACGAGCACCGGACGTTTCGACGAGTCCGCCCCGGGGGTCCAGATGCTGAGGTGCAGGCAGTCCTCGCTCTGTTCGAGCGGGTCCCCGGGCAACGTCGAGGCCGGCGACACCGCCTGCGGGGCGATCGGGCCCGGTTCCGACGCGTCGCGCACTCCCGACCAGGGTTCAGGCCGCTGGGGGGGTCGCCAGCGCAGCGGGCCTACCGGTGCCCGGGCGTAAGGCACCCCGAGGAAGGCCCACACACCGTCCACCTCGTGGCCGCGCACCCGTCCACCGTCGACGACGACCGTGCCCAACACGGCCTGACCCTACCGAGATCGACCCCGTCGAGGCGTCGACATCGGGGAGCGTCTGCGGTTCCGTGGGCCGCGTTCGCCTCGAGCGCCGTCCCTTGGCAGCTGTGGCGCGTGGGGCTAAAGTGGCTGGTGTGGCTGATGTGACCTGTCGGATCTCTCGCCGCGCACTCGCACCCGTTCTCGCCGCCGGCGTCGTCGCGTCCCTCCTGATCGGGACCTTGGCGGTCACCACTGCCGGAGCCACAAGGTTCACAACACCCACAGCTCAGGCGAAGGTCGGCCAGACCCAGTCCCAGATCACACAGATCGAGGAGACCATAGCCCAGGAGCAGCGTCAGACCGCGGTACTCGGGCAGGAGTACGACAGCGAGTTGGTGCACCTGCAGGCGGTGCGGGCCGCGATCGCCGCCACCGACGCACGACTCGCCCAGGTGGAAAAGACGATCGTCCTCGACAGGCACGTGCTCGCGAAGGCGGCGGTGCAGGACTACATCCTCGGCGCGCAAGGGACGCAGATCACCTCGCTGTTCTCCACGTCCGCGAACACAATCGTCATCTCCGAGGAGTACTCGGACACCGCGGTCGGCAACCTGAACGCTGCGAAGCACGCGCTCGAGGGAGCCCAGATCAAGCTCGACGCGACGAGGGTTCAGCAGGAAGTGCAAGAGCGGCAGGCGGAGTCGGCAGCGGCGCGCCTGCAGACCCTGCAACAGGAGAACCAGCAGGCGGCCGACGCGTCGCAGACCACGCTCCAATCGTTGAAGGGCACGCTCGGCCGTGAGGTCGCGGCCGCCGCGCAGGCGAAGGCAGAAAAAGAGGCTGCCGCAGCCGCCGCTGCAGCAGCCGCACGGCGCGCAGCCGCAGCAGCAGCCGCACGGCGCGCCGCAGCCGCAGCAGCCGAACGACGGGCCGCAGCCGCCGCAGCCGCAGCAGCCGCAGCAGCTGCCGCAGACGCACAGGTCGCGGCTGCGGCAGGTGGTACAGCCGCAGCAGCCGCACAGGCGGCCAACGAGGCGTCGTCGGCCGCGGGCGGACCGTCGGTCGGGTACAGCGGCACAACGAGCACAACCGGCCAGGCCGCGGTGAACGCTGCCGAGTCCCAGCTCGGCGTCCCCTACGTCTGGGGCGGCGAGACGCCCGGCGTGGGCTTCGACTGCTCCGGTCTGACGCAGTGGTCGTGGGCGCAGGCCGGCGTCTCGATCCCGCGCACCGCCGCGGAGCAGTACGCGACAGTGCCGCACGTGTCCCTGTCGGACCTCCAGCCGGGGGACCTCCTCTTCTACTTCAACCTCGACGGCACAGGTTCGGTCGACCACGTCGTCATGTACGTGGGCTCCGGGCCCTACGGCAGCCAGACGGTGATCCAGGCGCCCTACACCGGAGCGACCGTGTCGTACGACGCGCTCTACACGTTCGGGCTCATCGGGGCCGGCCAGCCTTGACGCCGGCGCATCGCGCCCGGACAGATCCGGAACGGCCCGAGGGGCGAGCCCGTCGTACGCTTGAGGTGTGAGCTCTCGCCGGGCACCGGCGCAGAGGCCGCGGGCCTCGACCGAGATCGTCCCGCTCCGGCCGCCCGAGCCCGCGTCGGAAGGTCCGGCGGTCGGGGACGGCGCGTCCGAAGACCCGAGGCGCTCCGACGTCGACGAATGGGGCAGGTCAGAACGGGTCCGTGAGGTCGCGCGCCAGGTCTTCGGACCGGTCTACTCGAGGTGGTTCCGGGCCGAGTGGGAAGACCTGGACAAGATCCCGACCGCCGGCGGCGCCCTGCTGATCGGCAACCACGCCGGCGCCGTCCCGGCCGACGCCCCGGTGGTCATGCACGGCGTCGAGGCCGAGCTGGGCCGGCCCGTCTACGGGCTCGCCGACTACTTCTTCCGCACCATCCCGGTCGTCGGGACGCTGTGGAGCCGCGCCGGGGGCGTTCCCGCGCGCCCCGACAACGCGTACCGGCTCCTTCACGATCAGGGTCAGCTCGTGCTGGTCTTCCCCGAGGGCGTCAAGGGCCCCTCCAAGCGGTACGCCGACCGCTACCAGCTGCGCCGGTTCGGCCGTGGCGGCTTCGTCGAGATCGCGATGCGCGCGGGAGTCCCCGTGGTGCCGATCGCGATCGTCGGCTCCGAAGAGACGATGCCGATCCTCTGGCAGGTGCCGCAGCTCGCCCACGCGCTCGGCGTGCCGTACTTCCCGGTGACGGCCAACATGCTCCTCATGGGCCCGCTCGGGCTCGTCGTGCCCTTTCCCGCGAAATTCAAGCTGCGCGTGCTCGACCCGGTGACTTTCGACGTCGAGCCCGACCAGGAGAGGTACCCGAAGAGCAGGGTGATGGAGGAGTCCGAGCGGATCCGCCAGACGATGCAGACCGCGCTCTACGACATGTTGAGCCGCCGGCAGAGCATCTGGCTCGGCTGACCGTCGATCGGACCGGCGACACCATGGGACGACGCGTCCTGGTCACCGGCGCAGACACCTTCTGGGGCGGACGCATGATCCAGGCGCTCGAGGCGGACCGCAGCATCGACGTGCTCCTCGGCCTCGGCACGCGCGCGCCGAGCGTCACGTTCGAGCGGGCGGAGTTCGTGCGCGCGGACCAGACGTACTCGATCCTCCACCGCATCGTGCGAGCGACCCGGGTGGACACGGTGCTCCACACGTTCATGCTCGTGGACTCGCCGCAGGCATCGGCCCGCGCGATCCACGAGGTGAACGTCATCGGCACGATGAACCTGTTGGCGGCGCCCGGCGCCGACGACTCCCCGGTGCGCCAGCTCGTGGTGAAGTCCTCGGGCCTCGTCTACGGCTCA
>JASHYA010000344.1 GCA_030043315.1 Acidimicrobiales bacterium | reverse complement strand
CGGGGCTCCGGCGCGAGCGCCCTGGCGATCGCCACCCGCTGCTGCTGGCCCCCCGAAAGCTGGTGCGGATAGCGCTTCCCCAACGACTCCAGCCCGACCATCGAGAGGAGCTCGTCCACCCGCTTGCCGCGTGCGCGGCGCGGCAGCCCGAAACCGACATTGCTGCGAACGTCGAGGTGGGGAAAGAGGCTGCCCTCCTGCGAGACGTAGCCGATGCGCCGACGCTCGATCGGCTCGTGCAGGCGACCGTCCTCCACGACCCGTCCTGCGATGGTGACGGTCCCGGCGTCGGGCCGTTCGAAGCCGGCGAGGAGCCGCAGCAACGTCGTCTTGCCGCTGCCGGAGCGTCCGAGCACTGCGGTGATCGTCGCCTCGGGGACGTCGAGGTCCACCCCTACGAGCACCGGCTCCGGGCCGAACGCCTTCTCGAGCCCGCGTACACAGAGCGCACCACGCCCGGATGAAGCGGTCATCGTGCGGTCGCCGACCGGGACGGGTGGCGGTCGAAGTAGCGGGCGATCACGTAGCTCGGGACGGCGGCGATCCCGATGATCAGCAGAGCGAAGGGCGCGGCCTGGCCATACGAGAGATTCTGCTGGTACGCCCAGAACTGCGTGGCCAGCGTCTGCACGCCGGTCGGGATCAGCATCAGCGTCGCCGTCAGCTCGGTCACCGTCGCGAGGAACACCAACGCGAACGCGGCCGCAAGCCCGGGCGCGACGAGCGGGAGGGTCACGCGGGCGAGCACCATCAGCCGTCGGTGGCCGAGAGAGCGGGCGATCTCCTCGAACCGGACCGACGCGTGCGCCAGGGACGCGCGGACCGCAACCAACGCCAATGGGAAGGACAAGATGGCGTAGGCGAGAATGAGCAGTGGCGCCGTCTGATACCCGAAGCCGTTCGCGTAGCGCTCGGAGAAGTACGCGAGCGCGAGCGCGATCACGATCCCGGGCATCGCCAGCACGACGTAGGTGCTTCGCTCGAGCAGGCGGGTCACGAGGGAGGAGTGGCGGAGGGAGAGAAGAGCGACCGGCACCGCAGCCAGGGTGTCGAGCAGTGCCGCAGCCCCGCTGTACAAGGCCGTGTGCCAGCCGGCGCTGAGGAGCGACACGCCGGCTAGCGCGTGGACACCGCCCTCGAACACCCAGTAGACGCTCGAGGCGACCGGGACGCCGAGTGCGAGTCCCACCAGCGCAGTGAAGGCGAGCAGCACGGGGACCTCGGCCCGTCCGAGCCGATACCTGCTCAGGGTTCGCTGAGCCAGCTGACCGGTCCGGACTGACCGGCCCTTGCCCCGTGCGGCGGCGTCCACCGCCAGCACGACGACGCCGAACACGACGAGGACGAGCGACAGCGCGCAGGCGGTGGGGACGTTGAAGATGCGGAACTCGTTGAAGATCTCCGTGGTGAAGGTCTGGTAGCCCAGGATCTCGAACGCCCCGTACTCGGCGAGGATCACGAGGGCCACCAGGACGCACCCGCCGAAGATGGCGCCACGGAGCTGGGCCAGCGTCACCCGCAAGAAGGTGCGCACCCGCCCGACACCCAGACTGCGCGACGTCTCCTCGAGTCCAGGGTCCGCGCTCCGCAACGCGGCGGCCACCGGAAGGTAGACGAGCGGGTACACGGCCAGGGTCATGACGAGGACCGCGCCTCGGAACCCCTGGACCCACGTGGAGAGCGACGCCCACCCGAAGCTGACGACGAAATCGGGGATCGCGAACGGGATGACGACGAGGACCGCCCAGACTCGCCGGCCGGGGAGATCGGTCCGCTCCACACACCAGGCCGTGAGGGTGCCGATGACCGCGCAGAGCACGGTCACGACCAACGTCAGCCGTACGGTGTTCCACAGCAACGTGGCGGTCAAGGGTCGCCAGACGAGATGCGCCACGGTCCCGACCCCCGCCCCGGCGGACTCGATGAGGAGGAAGGCGAGAGGAGCGAGCAGCACACCCACCACGACGACGCTCGCCGCCACCAGGCCTTGTGGCATCGACCGGAGTCGTCCCAAGAGTGCGGGACGCGGTGCGCAGGCTTGCGGTCCCGGAGGCGTTGGTGCGAGGAGGCGCGGGGCGGTCGAGGTGGCGCCCGGACCCGTCGCCACAAGATCCCGCTCGATCACAGCAGGCCCGCCTCGGTCAAGAGGGCGACGGCCGCCCTCCCGTCACCGAGCTCCCCGACCGTGATCGGGTAGGGCTGGAGCCGGTTGAAGGGGGTCTCCGGTGCCTTGGTGGTCACGCCCGAGGCGATGGGGTACTCGAAGCTGATCGACTTCGACGGGTCGGCGATGATCGACTGTCCGGCTTTGCTGACCAGATACGCCAGGAATTCCTGGGCGGCCGCCTGGTGCTTGGACGACTTCAGCACCGCAGCGCCGGACACGTCGATGACGTAGCCGGGGTCGTGAGGGGCGAAGTAGGCGAGTGCGGAGTGGATGTTGGAGCGGCCGATCTCCGCGCGCATGCGGTACCAGTAGTACTGATTGATCACGCCGAAGGCCACGACCCCCCGATTGACCTCGTCCGCGATTGTCTCGTTCGCCGCGTAGGTGTGTGTGTACCCGCTCAGGTTCGCGCTGATCCCCTCCAACCATGACAGCGTGGCCGCCTTGCCGTACGCACGATCCACGGCCGTCACGATGGGCTGGAAGTCGGTCTCTCCCGGAGCGAAGGCGAGCTTGCCCTTGTAACGAGGACTCGCCAGCCCGAGGACCGAGGTCGGCAGCTGGCTCTTCGAGATGAGGCTCGGGTTGTAGATCATGACGCTCACGCGCGCGGACACGCCCACCCAGTCACCCGACGGGGAGTTGTACCTGCTCGGCGTCTTGGCCAGGCTGCCGGGGTCCACCTTCGCCAGCAAGCCCTTGCTCTGGAGGTACTCGAGCGCCGGTGAATTCTCCGTGTAGATCACGTCGGCGGGCGATCGGGCGCCCTCCGTGACGATCTGGTTGGTCAGTGTGTCCTCTGTGCCGTCACGAACGTCGACGGTGATGCCGGTTGCCCTCTCGAAGCCGGCGACCAGCGCGTCCGTGGTCTGCACGTGCTGGCCGTTGTAGAGCGTGATCGACTGGCGGGACCCGGACCCCGACGCCGGTCCCGACCCGCACGCGGCGAGCACGCCCCCGATCGCCGTCGTCGCGACGAGGGCGACGACGGCACGGAGCGGACTGCGGGGGCGTGGGAGCCTCACCGCGCCGCCCGGAGCGCCGGTGCCGCCTGCGGGCACGCCGCGTCGAGGCGGGCGCTTGCGGTCCTTGCCGCGCTCACCGCCGACGGCGAACCGTCGGTCTCGAAGACTTGCCGGTACGCCCGGTCCAGTCGCTCGACGTCGTGTCGGAGCGCCGGATCCCCGATCCGCACCTCGGTCAGCAGCCGGATCTGGGCCTCGGCGTAACCGACGGGGTCCACCGCCGGACTGGGACCGTTGGTGAGGACCGCGGCCACCGCCTGACAGGAGCTCGCGACCGACGCCGACGCCTGGGAAGTGCTGGGGGACCCGCAGGCACCGAGGAGCACCGCGGTGCCGGCGAGGGCGCCGACCCCGAGTGACCGGATACGGCGAGGGCGCGTCGTCACAGGGCCGACCTCGTACGCCTGGCGGTTTCCCGGCCCGCCGCTTCGCCCGGCCAACGCCGGGGGGGTCGCCTGCGTGTCAGCCCTGCTCACGCCGACCTCCCGGCTCGCACTTTCCCATTATTAGGCTCACCTAATATTATAATTCAAGGTGGCCTGACAAGCGGGTCGTCGTACGCTCCGTCGGGTCCCGGGAGCCTCTCTCGCCCTCCGCAGCCCCTTTCCCTTTCCCGGTGACCTCCCAGCCTGCGCGAGGCGGTCAGGACCGCTCCGCACACCGTGCGGACCCGGGGACGGCGCCGGTCAACGCCAGGTGTCGCGCGTGCGCACGAGTCCCCGGTCGGGGGTGAGCCTCGAGTTGGCGAGCTCCCGGTCGTCTTCGCGCATCCGCCACTGAAGGAGCTCACGTGCGAGGCGGTAGCGGGCGTCGGCACGCAACGGGTCGCTCGCCACGTCGCGGAGCTCCCCGGGGTCCTCGCGCAGGTCGAACAGGAGAGGGGGCAGGACCTCGGCATCCGCCGCGAACTGCACGTACTTGACGGCTTGGGACCTCAGCACGGTGAGGACGCAGTGTGCCGAGGGAAGGCCCCAGCGACGTTCCGCCAGACGGCGTGCCGGGTTGCGGAAGTCCCACTCCATGTGCGCCGCGTGGCGCCAGTGCTCCGGGACCTCGCGCCCTTCGAGTGCCCAACGCAGTGACCAGCCGTCCGCCTGGAGCGGGACGTCGACCCCGAGCCAATCGAGAATGGTCGGCATGACGTCCACGGCTTCGGTCGGGACGTCGACCACGCGTCCGCGTCCGGGATCCGCGTCTCGGCGAGGGTCGTGCACGATCAGCGGAACCCGGAAGCTGGCATCGAACCAGCCTCCCTTCCCGATGCACCAGTGGTCACCGCCGAGCTCGCCGTGGTCGCTCGTCACCACGACGAGGGTGTCGTCCGACAGTCCCGAGGTCTCGAGCCAGCCCAGGAGCCGGCCCAGCTGCGCGTCGACCTCCGCCTGCATGCCGTGGTAGGTGGCGCGGAGCTGCCGTCGTTCCCGTTCGTCGCTCGCCGCACCGACGCCCGGCATGCGCGCGAGCGCCTCCAGCAACGGGTGGACCGCCTGCTCCTCCGTCCTGGTCCGGTGCGCGTCGAACGGCGGCACGTCGTCCGGGTCGTAGAGGTCGTGGTAGCCGGGGGGGTTCCGGTAGGGGGGATGGGGACGGAGGTAGGAGAGGTGCACGAAGAAGGGGCGGTCACCTTCGCGTTCGAGGTGGGAGATGACCTGCTCGGTCATGAACGCCGTCTCGGTCTCTTCGGCACTGAAGTGTCCCGGCGCCCAGGTGAACGGGTGGTCCGTCGCGCCCGGGTACGACAAGTCCGGTTCGTAGAGCCGGTGAGGGTCGGACGGTACGTCGCGTCCTCGGGCGGCCAGCCACTTGCCCCACTCGAGCGAACCCGATTCGAACGGGTCGTGCACGACCGGGCGGCACCCGGGGAGCACGCCCTCGTAGGTGAAGAGCGCGGGGTCGCCGTCGGGGACGGTCCGGGGATCCACGCTCGTGTCCGTGTAGCCGAACAGCACCGGGTCGTACCCCGCACGCCGGACCTCGAGCGCGATGTTCGTCAGGCTCGCGTCGAGCGGCGTGCCGTTCAGGACCGACCGGTGGCGGTGGAGATAGGTCCCCGTGTAGAGCGAGGCACGGCTCGGTCCGCAGGGCGCGGTGACCGCCCAGTGATTCGCGAACAGCACGCCTTTCGCTGCCAACGCGTCGAGGCTCGGGGTCTTGACGAGGGGATGGCCGAGTGCCGAGAGCGAGTCCCCACGCCACTGGTCCGCCGTGACGAAGAGGACGTTGCCGCGCACGTGCTCAGCCGGTGGGTGCGGTGAAGCCGGTCGATGACCCGGCAGACGCCGGGGTGATCACGCCGGGGGGTGTCACGGTCATCCGAAACCCTCCGGCGTCGCGAATTCCAAGCAGCCCTCCTCCTCGAGCCGATCGATCGCCGCCTCGTATGCGACAACGACCTGATCGACATCGGACTCCTCGTGCGCCGTGCTCACGAAGCCCATACCGCGAATCACGCCTTCGAGCTCGAGGTAGACGCGTAGGAGGTGCGTCGCGAGGCCGTTCGCCTCGACAAGATCACGGGGGCTTTCTGGCAACTTCGAGGTGAAGTGAACTCGGAACATCGACCCGATGCCGGTCACGTGCGCCGGGATCCCGCGTCGGGCGAACACCTCCTCGAGCCCCCGGCGCATGCGTTCGCCGAGCCGTTCCAGGCGCTCGTGGTGTGCTGGGTTCGAGAGCAGCTCTGACAGCTGTGCGTGACCCGCCGCCACCGTCATCGGGTTGCCCGCGAACGTCCCGCCGGCCCCGACCACCGCCTGACCGGCCACGCCGACCTTCGGCGCGACGAGGAGCTCCATGAGATCTGCGCGCCCGCAGACTGCCCCGACGGGCTGACCTCCGCCGATCGCCTTACCGAGCGTGGTCACGTCCGCCGTCACCCCGTAGCGGCCGGCCGCCGAGCGCGGCCCGAGCCGGAACCCGGTGACGACCTCGTCGAACACGAGCAGCGCCCCGACCGCGTCGCACGCCTGGCGCAAGCCTTCGAGGTAGGCCCGAGACGCGGGGATGCATCCGGCACCACCGAGCACCGGTTCGACGATCACGCAGGCGAGCTCCTCGCCCACCTCCCGGATCCGGTCAAAGGCCGCCTCGTCGTTGAAAGGCAAGACGACCACGTCGTCTTTCGCCCTCTGCCAGACGCCGGCGCTGTCCACGTTCGCCTCCGGGTGCTCGAGCGGGCCCGACACGCTCGTGTAACTGAAGAGCAAGTACTCGTTCGCCCCGTGCCAGCCGCCCTCGGCCTTCGCGACCTTCCTCCGCCCGGTGGCCGCACGCGACAGCCGCAGGGCCGCCATCGTCGCCTCGGTGCCGCTGTTGGTGAAGCTCACCCGCTCGGCACCCGGGACCGCTGCCGCAATCATCTCTGCGAGCTCGATCGCCTGCTCGGTCGCCGGCCCGTAGTGGGTTCCACGCGACAGCTGGGCTCGCAGCGCCGCCACGACCGCCGGATGGCTGTTGCCGAGCACGAGGGCGCCCTGGCCGAGGTTGCAGTCGATGTAGCGGTTTCCGTCGATGTCCTCGAGGTAGGCGCCATGAGCCCGCTCGACGTAGATCGGCAGGGGCTCCCAGAAGCGTGCACGCGTCGTGCCCCTCGGGAGGAGCTTGCACGCCCGGTCGTAGTGGGCCGCCCCCTCCGGGCGTGCCTTCCGCAGCTCCTGGTAGGCGGACTCGAGGAGCGCGGCGGCGCGCTCCCCGGTCACCATCGGAGCGACCCTCACGCCGTCACTCACCGAGCACGCCTTCGCGTTGCAGCCGGACGAGCGCTCGGCGGTACGCCTCGACCACGGTGTCCACCTCCTCTTCCGTGTGAACCGTGCTCACGAAGTTGAGGTGCGAGGGCGAGGTGACCAGCACGCCCTCGAGCAGGAGGTAGATGCTGAGGAGCTTCCCGGCGAGCCCGTCGCTCGCCGAGACGTCGCGGAAGGTGGTCGGCGCCTCGGCGGTGAAGTACGGGCCTCCCCAGATCGACCCCATCCCCGTCACGAACCCGGGCACACCCAGGTCGGCAAGTGCCTTCGCCAACCCCCGGCGCATCCGCCCCCCGAGCTCGTTCAGCCGTTCGTAAGACGTCGGATGCTCGAGCAACTCGGAGAGCTGCGCCACGCCGGCCACCGAAGTGAGCGGGTTCCCCGAGAAGGTGCCGCCGATGAACACGGCCTCGTTTGCCGGTCGCTCCGAAGGCGTCGTCGTCAAGTCGACGAGGGAAGCGCTGCCGCACAAGGCACCAACCGGCAGCCCACCGCCCACCGCCTTGCCCAGCACCGTGAGGTCTCCCACGACACCGAAGCACCCTGCACCTGAGCGCGGACCAAGGCGGAATCCGGTGATCACCTCGTCCAGCACGAAGATCGCCCCGACGTCGTCACAGGCATTGCGAAGACCCTGAAGGAATGTCGGAGAGGCGGGAAGGGTCCCCGCGCTGCCTTGGAGCGGCTCCACGATCACGCACGCGATCTGCTCGCCGGCCTGACGAACGAGCTTGAAGGCGACCTCGTCGTTGAAGGGGAGCACGAGCACGTCCGCTGAGGTCGACGGTGGCATTCCCCCCACATCCGGGCTCGCCTCGGGACGCTCCACCGTGCCGGCGAAGCTCAGGACGCTGTGGCGGAGGGGTTCGTAGCTCCCGTGCAATCCACCCTCGCACTTCGCCACGATCCGTCGACCCGTCGCGGCTCTGGCGATTTGCACCGCCGACATCGCCGCCTCGGTGCCACTGTTCGTGAACACCACCCGCTCCGCGCCGGGGACGCCCTTGACGATCAGCTCAGCGAGCCGTGCCTCGTGGGCGGACGGAGGCCCGAAGTGGTTGCCCCGGTCCAGCTGCGCGTCGATCGCCGCCATGACGCGCGGATGGCGATGGCCGAGGATGAGGGGTCCGTGCCCCATGTTGCAGTCGATGTACTCTCGACCGTCCACGTCGACAACGCGCGAGCCCACCCCGTGGTCGACGTAGATCGGCATCGGCCAGAATCGCTCCCGCGTCGTCCAGAGCGCAGGTCGGCGCGTCGAATACTCGAGGCGCGCGACACTCTTCGGCAGCGCCGCGCGTAGCTCCGATTCCGCGAACCGCAGAAGGTCAGCGGCGGTTCCCGGGTCGTTGGCCACCAGGCCTTCGGTCACCGCCACCCTCCTCGCCCGGGAAAGTTCGTCACTCTGTGATCACTTTTTCTCCATCCACTGATAGGTTATGGCGGGGCGGACCCCTCGTCAACTATTCGAGTGCCTCGCACGGGGTGGTGTTGCCGGTACGCAACGACCCGAGGCCGCGACCTGCTCGATATTGCGAAAGTGTGATGAAATCCTGACGACCCCTTGACAGCACACCGTTCGTTCGCGACGATCATC
>JASHYA010000343.1 GCA_030043315.1 Acidimicrobiales bacterium | reverse complement strand
GGCGCTGGTAGCTCAGCCGACGCCCCGGGCGCACCTCGATGCGCTTCACCTTGTGTGTCGGGGCGTCCTCGAGCACCATGAACCGGCCCCACGGTCGGTCGACAGGTTCATCGGCCACGCACGTCATCGTAGGACGTCCACCGTGCACGGAATGCGAGGGCGTCCTCTCGGACCGTCGAAAGCTGGCCGGCCAGACGGTTCAGATGCCGGCTCCTTCGTCCGAGTTCACCGGGCACCGCCGCCGGGCCGTCATGTCACTCACGTTGCGGCACTCCGGCGTCATTCGTGCCCCGATCTGGCTGGCGCGACGTGGTGGACCCGGTATCAGCTCACCAAGATGCCCACCGCGGGCGAGGTCCTCGCGGGAAGCGTCGCAGAGCCGCAGAAGCGCGCGGCGCCGAACGCGAACACCCTCCCCTCGGCGGTGACGAGCCAGTAGCCGGCCCCTGTCGTGGAGGCGGCGATGCCGACGACCGCTGCGCCGAGACGCATCAGGACAGCCGAACCGAAGTCGCGGGCCTTACCGAAGCGCACGACGGTGCCGTCAGCGGCGGCGAGCCAGTAGCCGTGCCCTGTCGGTGTCGCCGACATCCCGACGATCTGCGACGGGAGGTGCAAGCCGGCACCGGACCCGTAGTCGCGAGCCTTGCCGAACGGGAAGACGGCGCCGTCGGCAGCCACGAGCCAGTAGCCGTGACCTGTCGGTGTCGCCGACATCCCGACGATCTGCGACCGGAGGTGCGCGTCCCGCAGTGTGCCGAACGAGCCGGCCGACCCGAAGTCGTAGATGGCACCCTTGGCGGTGACGAGCCAGTAGCCCGACCCTGTCAGCGTGGCGACGATCCCCGAGACCGGTCCGATCGAGAGGCGTGCGACCAGCGCGGTGAGTGTGCCGAGGTCGGGGGCGTCGACGTCGTAGACACCGCCGGACGAGGTGGCCTCCCAGAAGCCACCGGTCGACGCGTCCGTCGCGAGACCGACGACCTTGCCGCCGCGGACGTCGGTCGCCGAAGGGCCGGTCGCCGACCCGAACCGTGCCACTCGTCCCGACGCGAGCACGACGTCGTACCCGGGCGACGACTCGTACTCGAAGTCCGTCGCCTTGGCCGTCGGGGTCGCGGCGGTCGCGACGCCGTCAGGCGACTCCGCGGTCACGGTCACCGGCACGTCGCCGGGCAGGTGCGCGGGAGCCCGGACGACGAGCGATCGTGTCGTACTGCGCACGACGGCCGCGTGAGACCCGCCGAAGCGGACCACCGGGGAAGACCCGAGGTCTCCACCGGTGAGCACGACGGTGGCTCCTCCGGCCGCCGGCCCGGATTTGGGGGTGACCTCGTGCAAGGTCGGCGTCGGCGCGCCGTACCGCACGTCGAAGGAACCCTGCGCGGCGTCGTATGTCGACGGGTATGAGACGACCGCACCGTTGTCGGCGATGTCGTATGTTGTCACTGTCCCTGGTGGCTCTCCGTCCGCACCCGCTGTCGTGAAGGTGACCGAGTCGTAATCGGCGAGGGTCTGATGGTGCGAGGGTGTGGACCATGTGCCGGGAGCTTCTTCGATCCACTCCGCGCTCGACCCGCTGGCCGGGTATGTGACGGTGGTCGACCACCTCCATCCCTCGCTCTCGTCGTCGAGCTGCACGCTCCATGCACCGGAGGTGTCCCGGTCGATCTCCACGCGCATGTGGTCCCCGGCGGCCACGGGCTCGTCGATGACCGTCGTCCCCGAGGGCGTGCCGGTCCAGGCGACGAACCACGGCTCGTACGACACCGCGTCGTTTCGCGTCACCGCGGTGGTACCCGTCTGGAGCAGCTTGCCGTCGTAGCCGTCCACGCCCACCCAGGTGTCCG
The DNA here is from genome assembly GCA_030043315.1 of Acidimicrobiales bacterium. Classification (GTDB taxonomy): domain Bacteria; phylum Actinomycetota; class Acidimicrobiia; order Acidimicrobiales; family RAAP-2; genus JAJYVT01. The sequence continues at coordinate 4,235 of JASHYA010000343.1, read as the reverse complement.
CGTACTGCGCGCTGGAGGAAGCGGCGACGCTCGGCTGCACCCAGGCGCCCGTTACGTGGTCGAAGGCCGCGGCTCCGTTCTTGGTGGCCCAGGCAAGCTCCCCGGACCAGGAGGGGTTCTCGGTGGCGGGCGGTGGCAGAGAAGCCCGAGACCTTGCCTCGACCCGTCCGATGCCGCCGGTTCGCGATGGCACCAGGACGACGTCGAAAGATCCTGCCACGGCCGACAGAACAAGCGCGACGAACAATGCCCCCCGCACAACACGCGCGGTACCGCCTCCTCGGGCCGCGCCATTCGGGGGTGCGTCGCCCAAGCCCATCGAACTCCCCGGCCGGCCTTGGCCAGACTCCCATGGCGCACTCCCTCCTTGGGGGTGCATCGACCACAGGTGGTCCGATGCTGATGGTACTCGCCTGCGTCGGAGGGACTGCCTGAGCCGGGCCCGTCCGCTCGAGACCGGGGGCGGATGTGGAAAGCCCGGGGACCGGAGATGCCCGGGACCGTGAGAAGCCGGAAGAACGAGTCGAGATCCGCTAGCGAGCTCCGGGGCTGGGACTCGAACCCAGAACCAACGGATTAACAGTCCGCTGCGCTGCCGATTGCGCCACCCCGGAAGGGTCGGCCTGTCAGCCTACCAAAGGCCGCTCGACGGACCGTCGGCGCGCCCTCAAGCCTCCTCGAGGTAGTCGCGCAGCAAGAATGCCGCGTCGGGTCGGCGCAGCTTGGCGAGCGTCTTCGACTCGATCTGGCGGACGCGCTCACGGGTGACGCCGAACTCCTTGCCCACCTCCTCGAGCGTGCGGATCTTGCCGTCGTCGAGACCGAACCGGAGCCGCACGATGTCCTGCTCCCTTTCGGTGAGGAAGGCCAACGCCGCCTTCACCGCGGAGTCGAGCATTGCGCGCGTGGCCGCGTCGTCGGGAACGACGGCGCTGCGGTCCTCGATGAGGTCGGAGAGGCTGAAGTCGTCTTCCTCCCCCACCGGCTGCTCGAGCGAGACCGTGTCCAGACTGAGACGCTGGATCTCCCTCACTCGCTCGATCGGGAACTCGACGCGCTGTGCGACCTCCTCGGGCGTGGGCTCGCGTCCGAGCTCCTGCAGGAGCTGGCGCTGCGCCCAGACCACCTTGTTGATCGTCTCGACCATGTGCACCGGGATGCGGATGGTCCGCGCCTGGTCGGCGATCGCCCGCGTGATGGCCTGCCTGATCCACCACGTCGCGTAGGTAGAGAACTTGAAGCCTTTCTCGTAGTCGAACTTGTCGACGGCCCGCATCAGGCCGAGATTGCCTTCCTGTATCAGGTCCAAGAATGCAAGGCCTCGGTTCCGGTACCGCTTGGCGATGGAGACCACGAGACGGAGGTTCGCCTCGATCAGCACTTCCTTCGCCTGTTCTCCGAGGCTCACGACCCGGCGCTCACCGAACAGCTGATCGGTCGAGAGGAGATGCTCCGGCGGCTCGCCAGACGCCTCGGCATCCGCGTGCACCGCGAGTCGCGCGGCTGCCTCGTTCCCCGCCTGGATCCGACGCGCCATCTCGACCTCGAGCTCGGCGCTCAGGAGCGGAACCTTTCCGATCTCCTTCAGGTACGTGTGGACCGGATCCTCTGCACCGCCGTTGAAGTACTCGGCCGAGCCGCCGGCGCTATCCGACGACGACTTCGTCTTCCGCGGCCCGCGCGCCGAACCGGCGCCGTTGCTCGAGCCATCGGCGCTCCGAACGGTCGCTTCCTCTCGCGGGAGTTTCCCGTTCGTGCTCATCCAGGCTCCGTCGTCCTCGTCCGAGATGTGTCCCGTGCGGGACCTTCCTGTGCGCCCAACCACGCTACCAACCGGTCGCTGGCTTCGCGGCTGTGTGCGGGCTCGTCCAGGTCGGCGATCCAATGCCGAACCGTCGCGGTCTCGGCGGCGACGTGTGGAAAGTCGATCTCGCCCGTCCGGGCGGCCGCCTGGAGCCCCGCGAGTGCCCGCCGGGCTGCCTCGCGGGCGAGTTGGGCGACGACGGGGTCGGCCGGGTCGACGTGCCGATCGTCCGGCTCGGGCGGTTCTTCGACCGTCAAGCGGCGCAGCAAGGCCGCGACCTCGTCGTCCGCGCCGTCGACTGCGGCGCGCACGCTGTCGGCGTCGGCGAGGGCCGCGAAGGCCCTCCGTTGCAGGTCGTCCAGGAAGAGCACGTCTTCGAGCCGGTGAGCGACGAGCTCCGGCCGGTGCACGGCGAGCCGCAACGCCTCGAGCCCCGGACGGTTGACCGGCCGGCGGCGGCCTTGTCCGTTCGCCGCGGGCACGGCCACCGGTGGGTGCGACAGGACACGGCCACGGCCCGTGGATGCCGGTACGGCCTGCCGGAGTGCCCCCTGCCGAGAGGCCGACTGGGCGCGCAGGAGCTCGGGGTCGAGCCGGGTCACGTCCGCCACCCGCATGAGGTACTGGTCGCGCACGAGGGGGTCCGGGTGCTCCGAGATCGTCGCGAGGGCCACCTCCGCCGCCTTCGCCCGGCTTTCCGGCGTCGCCAGGTCGTAGCCCGAGAGCACCCTTGTGACACGGAACTGCAAGAACGGCACGGCGGCGCCCACCGCCTGCCGCAATGCCTCGGGGTCCGACCGCGCGACGTCTGCAGGATCGGCCCCTCCCGGAAGCGCCGCGACCCGGAGGTCGACGTCGTGGCGACGCTCCCACTCGTAGACGCGCGCGGTCGCCGACTGCCCCGCCTGATCGGCGTCGTACGCGAGCACGATGCGCCGCCCGAAGTTGCGCAGGAGACGGAAGTGGTCCTCGCCCAGCGCGGTACCGCAGGTCGCGACGGCACGAGGGATTCCGGCGGTGAAGCACCCGATCACGTCCGTGTATCCCTCGCACACGACCACCTCGCCGGTGGCGACGATGTCGTGCTTGGCCCAGTTCAGCGCGTAGAGAGTTCTCCGCTTCGAGTAAATGGGCGTCTCCTGGGAGTTCTTGTACTTCGGCTCGGAGTGCCTCGGCCCGGTCCGCCGGTTCGAGTATGACGCTGTTCTCCCGACACCCGCACGCTCGGGGAGCACCCGCCCGCCGATGGCCACCGCCCGCCCCGAAGGGTCGAAGATGGGGAACAACACCCTGGCGCGGAGGAAGTCCTGGATCCTTCCGGCGCTGTTCACGAACCCGAGTCCGCTGTCGGAGGCCACCTGCCCAGTGAGCCCGAGCGAGCGGACCAGCGCGTCCCACTCATCCGGCGCCCAGCCCAGCTGGAACCTGCGCACGATCTCCCCGTCGTAGCCGCGCGAGCGAAGGTAGTCCCGCGCGCGGCCTGCGTCAGGTGACGAGAGCAGCCGTTCGTGGTACCACGCGACCGCCCTCGCCATCGCGTCCAGCAAGTCGCTGCGCCGCCTGCGATCCGCCGCTCCCTCGTCGGTCTCGTGCAGGACGATCCCCGCACGATCTGCGAGAAAACGCACGGAGTCGACGAAGTCCATGTGCTCGGTCGCACGCACGAACGAGATCGCGTCGCCCGACGCCTGGCAGCCGAAGCAGTAGTAGAAGCCCTCCTCGGCGTTGACGCTGAACGAAGGCGTCTTCTCGCTGTGGAACGGGCACAGTCCGAACCACCGGCGTCCCTGTTGGCGGAGCGCCGTCTGCTCGGAGACGAGCGCGACGACGTCGGTGGCCGCGCGGACCTGTGCCACCTCGTCGTCGGGGATGCTCACTGAGCGGAGGGTACCGCCCCGCAGGTACCGCGGCCGCGACTCTCGCCGTCCGCGTGGCCCGTGCGCGCGCCAGCTGCGCCAACCTCTCCCCGTCCGCGCAGCCGCACGCTGGCAGCCCCACGCTGGCAGCAGCACGCTGGCAGCCACCCGCCCGCGGGCACCCGCCCGCGGGCACCGGCTCAGTGGCGCCCGCCCCCGCCCCCGCCCTTGCCGTTGTGCGCGCCCGGACCCCGCCGGACCGCCCTCACGGGCCTCGAGGCCCCGAGCGGCCTCGTAGAGCTGGACCTGGACTTCGCCGTCCTCTTCGCCCCGGTTGACCTGGGCGACCGGGATGTTGCCTTTATCGCAGCCCGTTTCGCCCCCGTGCGGGCCCGCGGGGGGGTGGCGGCGGTCCGCCTCGTCGCCTTGGCGGCCTTGGCGGACTTGGCGGACTTGGCGGACTTGGCGGCGCTGGCCGTGCCGCCGGCGCCCCGACCTCGTGGCGGCTTCTGCCCCCTCCCCCCCCGGCCGGCGTCGCCAGCGGTGCCGGTCGCGGCCACCACCGCCTGTGCGGC
>JASHYA010000342.1 GCA_030043315.1 Acidimicrobiales bacterium | reverse complement strand
CTGTCTTTGGACACCCTGACTGACGTCGGCAAGGTATCGCTTCGCAACAGGAATGTCAAGATTGGGGTTGACGTGGGAAAATGCACGGCGAGTCGACGACTGGGCGGCGCGACAGGTCGACGGACCCACCGGGTGGGCGCGCACGAGGACGCACCGAGACGCGTCCTTGTGCGACACGGAGCCGGTGGGTACGGTGAGCCCGCACGCTTGCTCTCGCCGCCGCCGGCCCGCCCCGCCGCACCGGCGCTCGGGCCTTGGGGGGGAGCCCGGGGCTGAGCAGAGCGACGAGAGCAAGAGGGGTTGGCGCTGGGAACGAACCAGGACATCGGCGAGGGGACCGGCGCCGCAGGGCAGGGGCGGGAAGAGCGGCTACCCGACGCCTCCGGGGGCGGGCCGCTGCTCGTCGTGCGCGAGCTGCGCGTGCGCTTCGTCCAACGCAGGCAGCAGGTGTACGCCGTCAACGGCATCAGCTACCAGGTGACAGCGGGGAAGAGCCTGGCGATCATCGGCGAGTCCGGCTCCGGGAAGACGGTGAGCTGCCGCGCGGTGATGGGCCTGCTCCCGCCGACTGCCCGGGTCACCGGGTCGGTCCGGCTGGGAGGCGCCGAGCTCGTCGGCCTCTCGGAGAAGGAGCTCTGCCGGTACCGGGGGACGGGTGTGTCGATGGTGTTCCAGGACCCCTCGCGCTCGCTCAACCCGACCATGCGCATCGGGCCACAGGTCGCCGAAGCCGTGCGGGCCCATCTACCGGTCGATCGCAAAGAGGCACGGAACCGGGCCGTGCACCTGCTCGAGCGGGTGCGGGTCCCTGCGGCTGCCCGTCGCTACCTCGACTACCCCCACCAGCTGTCGGGCGGCATGCGTCAGCGGGTGATGATCGCCATCGCCCTGGCGTGCGATCCCAAGCTGCTGATCGCGGACGAGGCCACCACGTCGCTCGACGTGACCACCCAGGCGCAGATCATGGAACTGCTGATCGAGCTGCAGGAGCAGAGCAACATGGCGCTCATCCTCGTCAGTCACGACCTCGGGTTGGCCGCCTCCTACGTGGACGAGGTGATCGTGATGTACGCCGGGCGGGCGGTCGAGCAGGCATCCACGCGGGACCTCTTCGCCAACATGAGGATGCCGTACACCCGGGCGTTGCTGCAGGCGATCCCCCGGCTCGACCGACCCTCGCACCAGATCCTCCCCGTGGTCGAAGGTCGACCTCCCGACCTCACGCACCTGACCGTCGGCTGTGCCTTCGCGCCGCGCTGCGACAGGGCGGACGACGTGTGCGTGACGAGCACGCCGGAGCTCGCGGCCCCCGAGGGTGGTGACCACCGGTACGCCTGCTGGCACCCGTGCGGCGAACCGGTCGACGTCGATTCCCGCGTACCCGGATAGCACGACACGCGAGTCCACGCGACGTCGAACAGCTCATGTCCACGCGACATCGATTGGACGAATAGAGTCGCACCGTCGGGTTCGGTCCCGACGGGAGCAGGAGGAGGGCGTATGAAGTTCTTGCTCGTCGATCCCACCCAGCAGCCGACCGGGCTGGCGGTGACGCTGGCCCGACGCCCGGCCGACCTGCGCGGGCTGCGGCTCGGCCTCGTGGAGAACACCAAGGCCAACGCCGCCGCGCTGCTCGAGGAGGTGGAGACGTTCCTGCGGAACGAGCTCGAGCCGGCGGTGGTCAACCGCTTCAGCGTGCCCGGAACCTTGCCGGCCTCCGACGAGGACCTCGACAGCATCGCGGCCGGGTGCGACCTCGTCATCCAGGCGATCGGCGATTGAGGGAGCTGTAGCGCGGCCAGTGTGGCCGACACGATCCTTCTCGAACGCCGCGGCGTGCCGTCCGCCGCGATCTGCACCGAGGCGCTCCAGGCGAGCGCGAATGCCATGGCGGCGATCCAGGGTGCCCCCGGCTACCGGTACGCCATCGTCCCGCACCCGGTGAGCAGTCTCGACGCTGAGGGCCTGCGGGCGCACGCCAAGCTCGCCGGGCCTCAGGTCCTCGAGATCCTGCGCGGCCCGGGCGCCGGCGCCGAAACCCGAGGGGACACCTGATGGCGATCGACGAGGCCGAGCGCGAGCAACCGGTCGACATCGACCCTCTGCTCGAAGCCATCGAGTACTGCTACGAGCAGGGCTGGACCGACGGCCTGCCCGTCGTGCCGCCGACGCCGGCGCTGGTCGAGCGCTTCCTCGCCGAGACGGACCGGGACCCCGACGAGATCCTCGTCCGCCTGGACAATTTCCGGCGGACGGCGACCGTCCGCCAGATCGCGGTCAGCGCGGCGATGGCGGGGTGCCGCCCCGAGTACCTGCCGGTGGTCCTCGCCGCCTTCGAGGCGGTGATCGACGAGGGGTGGCCCGCGGCCGGCGGCTGGCAGAGCACGACCGGCGGCGGACCCTTGCTGATCGTCAACGGCCCGGTGCGCACCGAGCTCGGCTTCAACTCGCGGGGCAACGTCTTCGGCCCCGGCTTCCGCGCCAATGCGACCGTCGGTCGCGCGATGCGACTCATCATCCTCAACGTCTTCGACGTGCGGCCGCACGAGCTCGACCAGTCGACGCAGGGAAACCCCGGGAAGTACTGCCTGTGCATCGCCGAGAACGAGGAGGAGAGCCCCTGGGAGCCACTCCATGTCGAGCTCGGTTGCTCCCCCGGCGACAGCGCGGTCGCGGCGTTGCACACCCGCGGCATCGACTTCATCGACAACCGGCAGACCGCCGACGCTCACCACATCCTCAACGACATCGGTGACTCGATCGCTCGGACCGGCACGATCCTGCGGGCGGAGAAGCGCATCGGCGTGATCATCGGCCCCGAGCACGCCCAGTTCCTTGCGGCGCAGGGGATGACCAAGCGAGACGTGAAGGAGTATCTCGTCGAGAACGCCGTCCGGTGGCTGGGCGACCTCCGGCGCGCGGGCAAGGACGGGGTGAGGCCCACCCCGAGCAACGCGCCGATTTCGACCGGGTCAATGCACGGCTGGGCCGAGCCCTCCGGCAGCCCCGAGGACGCCCCGGGTTGGGATCAACGGGTCGGGGTGCTGCGCTCCGCAGACGACGTCCTGGTCGTGGTGGCGGGTGCTCCGAACGCCGGGGTGTCCGCGGTCGCGCAGCCGCTCGGGTTTCCGCCGCACTTCCCCGGTCGCTCGGTGGTGCGCCCGAAGCGTTGAAGCGCTGAAGCGCTGGGTCCTACAGGCTGCGGGTGGGGGCGATGATCGTCCGCCACATGTGCGCGGAGGGGCTGCCGTCGAAGCCGAGACCCTCTCGCGGCTGACGGAAGTTGCGCCCGATGACGTCGGCGAACTCGTCCATCGAGACGACCGCGTTGGGGTCGAAGGAGTACTCGTCGTTCAAGGTGATCTGGCGGGCCGTCATGTACCAACGGTGCTTGCGTGCCCGCTCGTGCTCGGCGACGAGCCAGCGCGGCGGCTCGAAGTCCTCTCCGAAGAAGTCGACGTACATCTGCGGGTACTCGTAGCCCGCCTCGTCGTCGGGGAAGAACCGGAGCACCTGGTGCATCCGGATCGCCCACGCAACCTCGGGATCGACGTACGGCTCCACGAGCTGGGCTGCCCAGAAGCCGTGGTCGGCGCGGATGAAGCCGATCACGGCGATGTCGTGCAGGAGGCAGGCGAGCACCACCTTCTCGTCGCAGCCCGCCTTCTCCGCGCGCCGGGCGCTCTGGAGGAGGTGCGAGGGCGGGCCGAAGCGCAGAGCGAAGAAGTCGGCGAGCGTGGGCGCCTCGGGCATCGCGGGGAGGCGCGGGTCGTCGCCCTGGAGGAGCCGCCGCCCTCTCGGCATCGGCACCCCGGCACGCGGATCCCGGTCACCCGAGACGTAGAGGACGGACTTCACGACCACCTGTTCCTCGAGCGCGGCCGCGGCCTCGGCCTCGAGGCGGTCCGCCTCTGCCACCACGTCCACAGGACGCTCCACCTTCTCGTCGCCAAGCCCCAACTCGACCTCCCCGTCACCTGTTGGGCGCGCCGTACGCGGCACGCGCCCGTGTGGTCGCCACGGGCTCAGTCGTAGCACAGGGTCGCCCGGACGGACGGCCGTCTCGCGACCCTCGGTCAGGTCGCCGAGCGGTACAGCTCCAGGAGCTCGTCGGCACCGTCCACGACGAGGTGAGGCCGTCGGCGTGCCTCGAGGTGGTCGAAGGATGCCGCGTGGCCGGTGCCCGAGTTCACGGCGACCGCGAAGGCACCTCCCTTCAGCGCCATCGGGACCTCGAGCTCGGGATCGTCGCCGACGACGCCGAGCTCGCGTCGCCGCACGCCCAGGCGGTGGACGGCGGTGCGCATCGCGTGCGGCGAAGGTTTGCCGAGGGTGGTCGGTCGGACGCCCGTCAGGTCCTTGATGACGGCGCAAATGGCCCGGGAGGTGCCGAGCGCGCGGCCTTCCGCGCTGGCGAAGAACAGCGACTGGCTCGCGCTGTAGAACGCGGCGCCATCCCAGACCGCGTTGGCGGCCGCCTCCAGGTGCTCCATGCCGAACTCACGGAACCAGCCGACGAACACCGCGTCGACCTTCGGGCGACCCACCGGCGGGAGCACCTCGATACCCGCCTCGACGAGCGGGGCCGAGACGCCCTCGCCGCCCATCACCATCACGTGCCGGTGCCCGGCGCGCACGCACACCTCGGCAGCCACCGAAGCCGGCGTGAGCACCGCGTCGTCGGAGAGGTCGAACCCGATCCCGCGCAGCAGGGCGGCCTGCGCGGCCGGCGGCCGAGCCGTGCCGTTCGTGAGGACGCCGACGCCGACACCGTCGGCGTGGAGCGCGGCGACCAGCTCGACGGCGCCCGGGAGCGGAAAGAGCCCGTGGTTGCGTCGGTCGCCGAGGACGAGCGTGCCGTCGAGATCCAAGAGGAACGCCCGGAGCTCGCCCAGGCGCGCGACGGCTGCGGGGTCGTGGGCGCCGGCCGGGCCGGGACCGTCTCGGGTGGTCACCTCAGACGGCATGGGCCGCCTCCTCGGGGTCGTCGTCGGCGCGGCGGTACAGGCGAAGCCGCATCCCGGGCCGCTCCACCGCGAGCTCGGACAGGGCGGGGCGCCGGCTCAGCTCGTCGAGCAGGCCGAGGACCGGGCGGAGGTGCGGGTTGTAGTGGCGGCGGGCGGGGCCCGCGGCGCGCATCGCGTCGACCTGGTTCCCCGGCATCGTCGCCCGCAGGATCAACTCCTCGTCGCCGACTCCGGGGAACCGGCGACGCAGCTCGGCAACGGTCGGCGGCGGCGGTTCGGCCTCGAGCTCCCTCGCGCGGGGACGGGAGAGGATCTTCTCCTTCACCTCGGGGTCGACCGGCGAGGTCGGGCGGCCGAAGCGGGCGAGCACGTAGCGGACGACCTCGTCGGGCACGTGCTCGTACCGCTCGGCACCCAAGACGTTGTAGAGCGCCTGGGTGCAGACCATCTGCGGGAACGGCGTCACCATGATCGGGTAGCCGAGCTCGGCACGGACGCGCGGAACCTCCTCGATCACCTCGTCGAAGCGGTCCTCGAGCCCGACCTCGCGCAGCCCCCGCCGGGTCGTCGTGAGGGTGCCGCCGGCGACCTGGTGGCGCAGGTACGCCGCGTCGTAGTCCTGGGGGACCCCGACGGGCAACCCCTCTGCCGCGGCGAGGGCGAAGAAGTAGTCGGCGACGAGCCCGAGCGCCCGGTCGTCGACGTCGACGACGTGCCCGAGCTCACGCAGGTTCGCCACGACCCGCTGGGCGTCCGGGAGCGACGACCCGTTGGAGAGCGGGCCGGGCGCCACGTGCAGCACGTCGACGCCGAGCTCGGGCGCCTTCGCGTAGGTGACCGGCGAGAGGCCGATCGTGCAGTGCGAGTGGAGCTCGAGCGGCTTGCCCGCGAGGGCCGCCTTGACCGTCGGGAGCAGCGTCCGCGCGCGTTCGGGATCGAGCAGACCGGTGGGGTCCTTGACGTAGGCGCGGTCGAAGTTCGCGTCCTTCGCGATCACCCGCGCGATGCCGGCGTAGAAGGCGTCGTCGTGGACCGGGCTCAGCGTGAAGGTGAGCGCGCCCATCACCTCGGGCGCGCCCGCGCGCTTCACCATGGCGGCCGACCGGCGCATCGCCTCGACGTCGTGCATCGGGTCGAGCACGATGAACCGGGTAATGCCAGCCATGACCAGGCGGTCGTAGACGAGCTGCATGAGCTCGGGGCTGGACTCTTCCCAGGAGATGAAGCGGAAGCCCGTCCCGATGAACTGCAGGTGGGTCGTCGGTGCGGCGGCCCGCGTGAGTCGGATCCGCTCCCAGGGGTCCTCGTGGTGCACACGGGCGGCGATCCCCATGAAGGTGCTCGAGATGTAGTCGAGGGCGTGGAACCCGACGCGCTCGAGCAGCGGGGCCGCCTGCAGGATCTGTGGGGTTCGCAACCCGGTCGCGCTCCACAGGCACTGGTTGCCGTCGCGGACCGACACGTCGACCAGGCGGACCTCAGCCATGGGCCACAGCCCGCTCCCTCTCCGGCGCGACGTGGTCGCCCGTGGCCGCCACTGCGGCTCCGCCGGCTGCCGTCAGGACGCGACCGAGCCAACCGACGTCCACCCCGCCCGCGCGGAGCTCGGCGTCCGCGACGAGACGGCGCAGCAGCGGGATCGTCGTCGGGACGCCCTCGACGCAGAACCGGTCGAGGGCGGCGGTGAGGCGCGCGAGCGCGGCAGCCCGGTCCGGTCCCCAGGCGATGAGCTTCGCGACGAGCGAGTCGTAGTAGGGGGGCACGGTCGAGCCGCGCTGGACAGCCGTGTCGACCCGGACGCCCTCGCCGGCGGGCAGCCGGACGCCGGTGACCGTGCCGGGCGCGGGCGCGAAGTCCTTCTCGGGGTCCTCGGCGTTGACCCGGCACTCGATGGCGTGCCCGGCGAAGGCAAGGTCCTCCTGGCGGAGGGTCATCGGGCGACCCTCGGCGACGTAGAGCTGCTCGGCGACCAGGTCGAGGCCGGTCGTCATCTCGGTCACGGGATGCTCCACCTGGATCCGCGGGTTGACCTCGAGGAAGAAGAAGGCCTCCCGCTCGACGTCGACGAGGAACTCCACCGTACCGAGGCTCACGTACCCGAGGTGGCGGCCCACACGCACCGCGGCGTCGTGCATCGCCGAGCGAACCCCTTCGGGGAGCGCCGCGGCGGGAGCTTCTTCCACCAGCTTCTGGTAGCGACGCTGGACCGAGCAGTCCCGCTCGCCGAGGTGCAGGACCCGCTGGCCGTCGCCAAGGAGCTGGACCTCGACGTGGCGGCCGCGGGCG
>JASHYA010000341.1 GCA_030043315.1 Acidimicrobiales bacterium | reverse complement strand
GATGCGGGCAGGGTTGCCGCCGCGACGAGACTGAGCAAGACCACGGCAATGCACGCAATCTGCCCCGGCCCCAAGGGCCGGCTACTCCCCGCTCGTCCCGCCACCCCCCGAGAATGCCTTCAATCGACGGAAGAGTGTACGCGGCCCTCCACCGATGAAAGGGCGCCGATCGCCCCCGCGTCTAACTGCTCACGGATGCGGTCCTGCCCCGTGGTCGAAGAAGTTCTCCGCGAGGGACGCGGCAAGTCGAGCGGCGGACTCCCGTCGCATCCCGACCAGTGCCTCGTTCAGTGCCGCCAATCGCCGCCGCTCGAGCCGCTTCGACGCTTCCTGCGCTGGCGCAAACCCCGGGTCATTTCCCATATCGGATCCCAATCGAACCCTCCACGTCAGTGCGAACCCCCGTGGATGGTGTTCCCAGCAGAACCCCGTCCCAATCGTCCGGTTCGATCAGTGGGCGAGGTCTGTCTCGATCTGGGTGACCACGGCTGTGCTGACCGCGAGCGTGCCGCCCAGGACCGTGAGGCCGGTGATCGCCTTGGCCTTTGTCTTGCCGATCCCTGTGTGGCCTGTCGTCTTCAAGAACGCGCCGAGGGGTGTGCCGAGGACGGTCGGGCTCTCGGTCAGAAGCAGCGGGCGGGCAGCGCCGGCGGGGCCTGTCGCCGTGTTGTGGGCGTTGTCGAGGACGGCCCCGGCGAGGCCGTCGGTGAAGCCGTCCCCCCTCGCGACCAAGACCCTGTGGCCGGGTGTCCAGCCGAGCCCCGCTGTGCCGCCCGCGGCCTCGAATCGGGCCAGCTCAGCCGCGGTGTCGGTGTAGGCGGTCCCTGCGACACGCAGCACGGAGACGCCGGTCTTTTCGACGAGGGCCTGCTCCACCGTGCTCGAGACCGCGAGCGGGCCGCCCAAGAGGACCACCTGCTTCACGCCGAGCTTGTGGATCGCGGTGACGGCTGTTGTCGAGAGCGTCGCCGCCGGGGTCAAAAGGAGCGGCAGCTTTGTGCGGTAGGAGACGACCGAGGCCGCCTGGGCGTCTTGGAACTCCTGACCCGACGCCAAGATGGCGGTGGGGACGGAGCCTGTGGGGGCGGCGGTTCCCTTCGCGGCGGTGTCGTTGTAGCGGCCGGTCCCACCAGAGGCGTTCGTTGTCGCGTAGGCACCGGTGAACGCCTTGGAGGCCGCCGCGCCGACGTGGGTGGCGACTGCCTCGGCCGTCCCGTACTGGGTCTTCCCGTAGAGGCGTTGGACCGTGATCTTGCCTGTGGTCGTCCCCCGGGTGGTGCCCCCGCACGCATCGGCTGTCAGGGCCTCGATCGCCTTCACCACTGTGGCGGTGATCGCAAGGGGACCCCCCACCACGTAGACGGTCTTGATGCCCTCGTCCCTGAGCGTGGTGGCCGTGACCGACGACAGGCTCTCGGTCGGGGTGAGGAGGGTCCCGGTTGTGAGGGACTCCGCCAGGAACTGGCTCGAGAGCGCGTCCTGGTAGGTCTTTGTCGTGGCGACGACCGCCGCACGGGAGCTGGGGCAGCTGCCCTTTGTGTAGGGGAAAGCCCGGGTGAGCTCTGCGGCCGCGGTGGCGTCGGCTGTCTCGCCTGAGACCCGGGTCGTGCTCGGGGCGGTGGGGGTGCCGACGGCAAAGACGGTCCCGGTGAGCTCCGCCAGGCTCGGCGTCGACGTCGACGTGAGCGTGGCGGTGAGGCAAGGGGGTGTCCCCGCCGGCCCGGTGACCGGCGAGACCGGCTCCCAGGTGCTCGTTGTCGAGTCCCACCAGTAGAGGGCCGTCGCCCCCGAGAGGTTGCAGTCCTTCAGCGTGACCGAGTCGAACGCGCTCCCCGAGGCGATCTCGACGTCGAAGTAGCTCCCGGTCGAAGAGAAGCTCGGTGCGCCATCTGGGTCCGAGGCGTACGCCGACACGGTGAGCGCGCCCGAGCCCCCGGACGCTGTCACAGTCACCCCGGCGTTGGTGGTGTTGCAGGTCCCAGAGGCGACCGAGCACGAGGTGTGGCTCGTGGCCCCCGAGGGGGGTGCCGGGGCGGTCGGTGCGGTCGGGCCGGTTGTGGTCGATTGGCCGGTTGTGGCGGGCGGCCCGCCGGAGGGCGGCCCAGATGGGGACGAGGATGTCGGCGCGGGGACGGTGATCTTCTCGGGCGTCGAGGTGGATCCAGCGAATGTCCCCGCGGCGTCGCCGTTGGCCGGGTAGGCGACCTCGAAGTAGTAGGTGCCGGGCGTGGTCAGCCCTGTGACGTCCTTCGTCGCCGTGGCGGCCCCGGTCGTCGATGTCGTCGTCGAGAGTGTGACTGTTGTAACGACCGACTTCGTCGCGCACGACGCTGTGGTCCCGCAGGAGTAGAAGGTGACGTGGTGGACGGGAGCTGTCGTGCTCCCAGGACCGTAAGGGTCGAAGGAGGGGTCGGCCGGGGTCACGGTCGCCTTCAGCACCCCGGTCGTGCCGCTGCGTGACGCGCTGAGGGACGTCGTCGTCGTGTCGGTGTAGGTCGCCGATCCCGAGAACGTCACCTTGAACGTGCCGTTCTCGCAGGCGTCCTCTGTGGTGTGTGTTGTTGTCTTCAGGCCGATCGGCTCGTCGATCGTGTGCGTCGCGCCGGCTGTGACCACGAACGCGTGTGTGAGGGTTGTGGGCGCTGTCAGCATCGTCGTCTGGCACGACGGGGTGTCGTGGTCTGTCGGTGCGGGCGTGAACGACGCGACCGTCATCGAGAGCGCAGTCACGTCGATGGCTACCGACAGCGGGTTGTGGACCGTCACCGCCAGGCACTGTGTCCTTCCGGGGAAGAGCTGGGCAGGCGTCGTCGAGGCCGTGCACGACGGGTAGGTCTTGTCGACGGCACTGGTGACGGTGAAGGACTTGCCCGCGCTCAGCGCGAAGGCGGGACGGTGGCCCACGAAGAGGCTCGAGACCACGAAGGAGGCGGCGGCGAACACCACCCCTACCACGAGGAGCGCCACCGCCTTCAGCATCCACTCGAGAGGTCTTCGTCTCATCTGGCCCTCTGCGGCCTCATGTCCCCGAGCCGCTCACTCCCGGATCTGTCCGGGGCGCCCTCCGGCGCGTCGGTGGGGACCGTGCGCGCCTGTGGTGGAGGCGCGGTGGATGCCCCCATCGCGGTGGGCCGCATGCGTGAGTCGAGCACGACCGACGCGGCGGTCACGAGTTCACCGTCAAGGTCTGGGCGGCCGAGCTCGACGCCCTGTAGACGTAGTGGGGTGTCGACGACTTCCCGCCTGTGAAGTGCGCGTGGACGGTGTAGCTCCCGGCCGAGAGCACGGTCACTGAGGAGTAGCTGCAGCTGAACGACGCCTCAGAGGTCGAACCGCCGGCGGCCGTCGCTGTGCATGCGGCGACGGCGACCGCCGTTGTCGCCGACGTCGAGTCCGCGACGATGGTGACCTTCCCCGTCGGGTAGCCGTCGCCTGTCGTACCCGCCACTCGACCGGAGAAGCTCTGGTGCTCCGAACCCTCTGTGACCGGCGTCGTGACCGGTGTGAGGGTCGTGGTCGTGGCGTCGTAGGCAAGTGTGACCGTTGCGGTCCCCGTGCCGATCCCCGTCGCGTTGAACGCGGCGGGATTGAGCGCCCCGTGGAGTGTGCTCCAACTGCCGAGCCCGGCGCACAGGTTGTACCCCTGCACGCAGTCGCGGCCGTTGCCTCCCGTCGTGATCTTGTAGAAGGGAATCTTGCGGCCGTAGACGTATGTCTGCGTGACGTGGATCCCGTCCGCCGCCGAGTGCGCCGCCCACAACGGCGTCGCGAGGCTCGTCCCCCCGACCTGGAACCACCCGCTGAGTGTCTCTTGCCCTGTCCTTACCGGCACGGTGTCGTAGACCGCGACTCCGGTTGTCGGTGTGGCATCGGCTGCAACGTCGGGCGTACCCCTGGCGGTGCCGCATGTCACTCCCGACTGGCTGTAGTCGGGGAAGTACTCCTGCGCCGGGGTGGCCTGCTCGTACTTGCTGCACCCACCGCCGCCGTCCTTCCAGCCGGACTCGCCCTCCCACGTCTCGTTGGTCTTTGTGACCTCGAGCTTGGTCCCGCCTACGGCGATGACCTTGGGCGACGCCGACGGGTACTCGACCTTCTCGGCGGTGTCACCGGTTGCCGCGAAGAAGCTCACCGTTGTCGCGTGCGCCGTGAAGGTCGAGTCGTAGGACGTCTCGCCCGAGAACTCTGTCCCGCCCCAGCTCATGGAGACGTACTGCGCATGAGCAGCCGCGTACGCCACCGCAGTGAAGAGGTTCGTGTCGGAGTCCGATGTCGCCTCGACCAGGAGAAGCTTTGCCTTCGGTGCCATCGCGTGGGCCCACTCGACGTCGAGGCTGATCTCGGTGTCCCATGTGGCGCTCTTCTGCGGGTACCGTGTCGTCCCCCCCGTCTGGTTCACCTTCGTGAAGCAGCCTGTCTTTGTGCATGTCGGCAGGCCGAACTCGCTCGAGAACGTCTTGAGGTTGCTCACAATTGTGGGGTCGTCGTAGGCGTCGACGAGCGCGATCGTCTCCCCCTCGCCTGTTGTGTGGTCGCTCGACTGCCATCCGTAGGCCGCCGTGATGTCGGCCGGATAGAGGGCGTTCGGCCAGTCGCTCAACGGCAATGTCGTGGACGCCGACGCTGACGACGCGATGGCGGGCGCGGCGACCTGCGGCTTGACAATTCGGTCCAGGCACACGGAGTACCCGGCAGGAGCGGTTGTCCCGCAAGGGGCGATGACTGTCGACCCACCTGTGCTCCCGGCTGCAGCTCCGGCCACGAGCGGCCGTCCGAATGGACCAGCAACGCACAGGGAGGCGGCGACCACGACGACGGCCACCAGTGCGAGAGCGAGGCGGCGCGTGCGCGTCAAACGGGTCGGGGAGCGCATGGGAAGCGCGACGCTGGACTCGGTGCCGGGGCCGGTCATCTGCCCCCCGGCCACACGGCATCGCGGGGACCTGTCGCCGCGGGTAGGTCGAGACACCGGGACTGGCTCCCCCGCGCCCGATCCCCCAGGTGAGAGGCACAATCGGCGAAGGGGTGGTCGGGCCGGTCGGCCCGGTCGGCCCCGCCGGACCGGAGCTGGCGACGACTCTCCGCCCCGACCATCCCTGGCAGGAGTGTGGTTTCGACACGCCACTTGGGACGCGGCGAGAGGAGGCGATCTGCCGCGCGTCGACGACGAGCGCCGTCACGCCTCATCCTCGGCGTTGCCAACCTCTTCGGTCCCATCGCTTCCTCTGCGTCACTCGGTGGCACGCGCACCGATGACCCCTCCGCAACCCTTCCGGGCATCGCTTTCCGTGCCAGCGTTCGGCTGGTCGGAGGCCGGCCCCGGGGTGCAGTCCTTTGCGTCCTCCGTGTCGCCAGACGCGAGCGAACTCCGGAGCACACGCACCGGGGATGCCCGCGTTCGACGTACCTGGATACCGCCGCTACACCTTCAGCTTGAACGTGACGACGCACCCGTCCTGTGTGAGCGACGATGTCGCCACAAGCGTGAACGCAGGCGTCTTCGTCGTTGTCGTGACTGACTCTGTCGTGTCCGCTGCCACGGTACCGATTGTCGCCGTCGCCGCCGTGGTCGTGACCTTGCCGGACCCGCACTTGGCGGCTGTGTACGTAACTGTCAACACCGTTGCCTTGCCGACCGTGACGCTCGACGCATTGGTGTTGTCAACCTTGAATTTGGCGTGCGTCGCTGATGTGACGGCGGTGAAGTGCACGGCTGTGACGGTCACGGTGACCGCTGGCGCGCTGACTGACACTGTGCCTGTTCCAGTGCCGGTCGCCGTCAAGTAGGCCGCGGCAACCCCGCCGACGCCCACGGCGAGACCGGCCGCTGCGGCGATCGCCACATACCTCTTCTTCAACTTCGGCAGTCTCACTTCCTTGTCCTTTCTCTCGCTGAACTCCCTTAATGAACGAGTTCTCCAGGCTCACGGCTCACGGGTTCCGCCTGGTACCCGCGGCTTGTGCTCGCCGCGCCGCCGCGGCTCCTCAGACAGATCAGAGGATCCACACGCCCATCTCCCCGCAATAGTCTGCCTCGGTTTGTGGGTGGGATTGGTGCCACCCAGAGAGGAGGCGCACAACAGACGATCCCGTCACGGCAAGGTTGTGAGGGACACACATATGTGGGTGCGCTTGCCGAGCCCGAAGATCGGCCCCGCTCCGAGTGGAGGAGCGGTAGCTCCTCGCTCGCCCGTTCGCTGCGGCGTCACAGGGCCGGAATGCGCAGGTCGTCCGGCCCCAGCAACTCAGGACGACGGGCGCTCGTGGCGATTCCCGTAGCCGGAGCGCGGTCGCAGGCTCGGCCCTTCATCCCTCCTGTTCGCGGGAGGGCGGCGGTCGGTGAGATGACGAGCGGGCACCCCCGTCGCCGTTCACGGTCCGTCGACCAGTCTCACCGGCCGCCTGCGTCCGCCCCTCCGCCGATGGGGCGGACCGCAACTAGAACCCGGCCCCCGTCAGTGGGCGAGGTCTGTCTTCATCTGGGTGACGACCGCTGTGCTGACGGCGAGTGTCCCACCGAGGATCGTGAAGCTCGTGATCGTCTTGGCCGTTGTCTTTCCGATCCCTGTGTGGCCTGTCACCTTCAGAAATGTGGTCAGGTACGTCCCGACTGTGGTCGGGCTCTCGGTCAGGAGCAGCGGGCGGATGGTGCCGGCGGGGCCTGTGGCGGTGTTGTGGGGGCTGTTGAGGACGGCCCCTGCGATCCCGTCGGTGAAGCCGTTGCCCCTGGCGATCATCACCTTGTGCCCCGGTGTCCAAGAGAGGCCCGCTGTGGCGCCTGCGGCCTCGAAGCGGGCGAGCTGGACGGCGGTGTCGGTGTAGTCCTTGCCCGCCACCCGCAGCACCGAGACGCCGAGCTTGGCGAGGGCGGCCTCCACTGTGTTGGTGACCGC
>JASHYA010000340.1 GCA_030043315.1 Acidimicrobiales bacterium | reverse complement strand
AACCTTCGGGGCATTCGGGAGGCCGGGAAGTACTTCGCCCTCCCGACGTACTTCTTCGTCTTCAGCCTGGGCGCCGTCATCATCGCCGGCTACGTGAAGGCCGCCCTCGGCGACCTTCACGTCCAGAAGCTCCCGCCGGAGCACCTGATCTACGGCGGACACTTCGGGACCCCCGGCGGCGGGTTGCTGATGGGTCTCGCCTTCATCTCGCTGCTCCGCTCTTTCGCGAACGGGGGCTCGTCGTTGACGGGCCTCGAGGCGATCTCGAACGGCGTGAGCGCCTTCCGCAGGCCCGAGTCCTACAACGCGCGGGTGACGCTCGTCGTGATGAGCTCCGTCCTCGCGTTCTTGGTGTTCGGGGTCACGATGCTCGCCCGCCTGACCCACGCCGTGCCCTACGCCGCAGGTTCGCCGACGGTGCTCTCTCAGATCGTCCAATCTGTCGCCGGCCACGGGGTGGTCTTCTACGTAGTGCAGATCGCGACGCTCCTGATCCTCTACACCGGGGGGAACACCAGCTTCAACGGGTTCCCGTTCCTCGCGAGCTTCGTGGCCGCGGACTCGTTCCTCCCGCGCCAGCTCACCCGCCGGGGTCACCGCCTCGCGTTCTCGAACGGCATCGTCGTGCTCACGATCGTCGCCCTCGCGCTGATCATCACCTTCCGTGC
Source organism: Acidimicrobiales bacterium (assembly GCA_030043315.1). Lineage (GTDB taxonomy): Bacteria > Actinomycetota > Acidimicrobiia > Acidimicrobiales > RAAP-2 > JAJYVT01. Next base: position 4,362 of record JASHYA010000340.1, on the reverse strand, counting down.
GAGCGTCAACTCGCTCGTCGCGCTCTACGCGATCGGCGTCTTCACCGGCTTCTGCATGGCCGGATCGGGCATGGTGAAGCACCACCTCACGTACAAGGGCCCGCACTGGCGCCGCAAGGTCGCCGTGAACGGCTTCGCGGCCGTGCTGACCGCGACGGTGGTCCTCATCTTCGCGTTCGCCAAATTCCTCGAAGGAGCCTGGGTCGTCGTCGTCGTCGGCCCGTTGATGTATTGGGGGCTGATCCGCATGAACCGTCAGTACGTCGAAGAGGAGCGGCAGCTCCAAGCCGGAGCCGCCAAGCTGGCCGAGGCGCCGGTGCTCCGGCGACACGTGGTGATCGTGCTCGTCGACCGGCTCGACATGGCGGCCGCCCGGGCGATCCAGTACGCCCGCGCGCTCTCGCCCGACGAGCTACGCGCGGTGCACTTCGACATCGACAACCGCGCGACGCGCGCGCTCGTCGAGGACTGGGGACGTCTCGGGTTGTCGCGCCTGCCGCTCGACCTCGTCGAGGTCCCCGACCGCCGCTTGCCACGTGCCGCACTCGAGCTCGTGGCCGACGTGGTCCAGGACGGGGAGACGCAATGCACGCTGCTGCTGCCACGCAGGAGCTTCAACAACGCGTGGCAGCGGCTCCTCCATGACCGGACCGCCGACAAGATCGCAGCGGTGGTGAGCCAGGTCCCCCACGTGGCGGCGACGATCGTGCCGTTCAACCTCGTGGCCAGGCCGAAGAGTCCGGCGCTCACGTCGGAGCTGACCGACGCGCTGGCCGCAACCAAGGCCACCGACGCAGACGCCGGCGCCGGCGCCGCTGCGCCCCCGAGCGAACCGCCGGGACGAGCTGGACACGCGGCGCGCGAGGAGGAGCAGGCGCCTCCGGCCAAGGGCGCTGGACGTTGGAAGGCGCCCACCCCCCAGGAGCGCCGCCAGCGGGAGGGCGCGGGCGACGCCGACGTGGCCCTCGCCCGGCGTGCCCTCACCGCGCGCCCGATCGGAGAGATCGAGTGGCGCCAACGGGTCGAGGTGGCCGGCCGGATCAAGTCGATGCGGGTGCAGCCGAGGGGAGGCACGTCCAACCTCGAGTGCACCCTCGCCGACCGGACGGGCGCTGTCCTCCTGGTCTTCCAGGGGCGGCCCCGGATCCCCGGCATCGAACCGGGGGCACGGCTCGTGGCCTCGGGGATGGTCGGTGCCTGGGGACGCAGGCTCGCGATCCTGAACCCCGACTACGAGCTCGTGGGTCAGCGGGACACAGAGGATCCGCTCGCCGCCGGCGCGCCCACCGAGAACCGCTGATCCGTCGCCGCTCCGGCTGGTCGCGTCGATGGTCCCGTCGGTCCAGGCCGGAGGGGTGCTGGAGCCTGCTCACCGGCCGTCGGGCCAGGCGTGGTCGGAGCGCCGCACCGGGTCCCCTGCGCGAGTCCGCTCCTTGCCGGCCCCCCACAACGTGGCTAACGTGCCCTGCGCCTCGGGCGACCGCGCCCCCGCGCGACGTTCCTTCGTGCGGCGGGGCTGGTGTCCGCGCCCGAGCGGAACCGGTCGGCGGCCACGGCCGGGCTCGACTTGGCACAGAATCGACAGGACCTACGACGCAGCCGGAGCAGGGCCGCCGAGGTAGGCAGGAGAAGCGGTAGGAAAGGACAGCGAGGATGGTGCACCCCCTCGTAGCGGAAGGCAGCTACCAGGCCTTCCACTTGGGCTCTGCGGACGTGATCTGGCTGATCCTGGCCCTGGTCGCCGGCCTGGTCGGGATCGGCACGGGCGTCGTGCTCATGCGGGGGGTCCTCGCTGCCGACACCGGTACCGACAAGATGCGTCAGATCGCGCACGCCATCCAGGAGGGCGCCGAGGCGTTCCTCAGGCGCCAGTTCCGCACGATCCTCCTGATCGTCGTCCCGCTCGCGATCCTGATCTTCTTCACGGCCACCAAGGTGACCCGGCCCGACGGGTCCGTCGCGCTCTCATTCGGCGAGGCCGGCATCTACCGGGTCATCTGCTTCCTCTTCGGCGCGACCTTCTCCGGCCTCACCGGCTTCATCGGGATGAGCATGGCGGTTCGTGGGAACGTCCGGACCGCGGCAGCGGCCGCGCGGGGCGGCCGCATGGCCGCAGCCCTGCAGGTCGCGTTCCGGACCGGCGCCATCACCGGCATGCTCTGCGTGGGCCTCGGCCTCCTCGGGGCCACCTCGATCGTCCTCATCTTCCAGAACACCGCCACCGCGGTGCTCATCGGGTTCGCCTTCGGCGCCTCGTTGCTCGCCCTCTTCATGCGGGTCGGCGGGGGCATCTTCACGAAGGCGGCGGACGTGGGGGCGGACCTCGTCGGCAAGGTGGAGGCGGGTATTCCCGAGGACGACCCGCGCAACGCGGCGACCATCGCCGACAACGTCGGCGACAACGTCGGGGACTGCGCCGGCATGGCCGCTGACCTCTTCGAGTCGTACGAGATCACCATCATCTCCTCGCTGATCCTCGGCTACTCGGCCTTCCGCAACCTCCCCGGCCACGCCGCGGATCCCACCCCGGCGGTGATCTACCCGCTGATCGTGCCGGCGATCGGGATCATCGCGTCGATGATCGGCGTCTTCGCAGTCCGCGCGCGCGCCAAAGACCGCAACGCGATGGCTCCCATCAACCGCGGCTTCTGGCTCGCCGCCGCGTTGACCGTGATCGGTGCCCTCTTCGTCGCCGAGTACTACGTCCACGACCTCACGGTCTTCTGGGCGGTGCTCACCGGCGTAGGGCTCGCGCTGGCCCTGAGCCAGATCACCGAGCAGTTCACCTCCACCGAGCGAAGTCCGGTGCGCGAGATCGCGGAGTCGGCGCGCACCGGACCGGCCACGACCGTGCTGTCGGGGTTCTCGGCGGGCCTCGAGTCAGCCGTCTGGGCGATCATCGCCATCGCGGTCGCGCTCGGGGTGGCGATCGGCCTCGGCGGCGGCAACATCGAGCTGTCGCTCTACCTCGTGGCCCTCATCGGGATCGGCCTCCTCGCGACGACGGGCATGGTGGTGTCCGAGGACAGCTTCGGGCCGGTGTCCGACAACGCCGCGGGCGTGGCCGAGATGTCCGGGGAGTTCAGCGGGGACGCCGAGCGGATCATGGTGAGCCTCGATGCCGTGGGCAACACGACCAAGGCGATCACCAAGGGCGTCGCAATCGGCTCCGCGGTCATCGCCGCAGTCGCGCTCTTCGCTTCGTTCGTGGAGACCGTGGGCTCCCAGCTGAAGCTGCCGCCGCTGACCCTCTTCCACAATGCGCTGACCCAGGTCAATGTCGCGAACCCGACGACGTTCGTCGGGTTGCTGATCGGGGGATCGATCGCGTTCCTGTTCTCCTCGCTCGCGATCAGGGCCGTGGGACGGTCGGCGGGGACGGTGGTCCAGGAGGTGCGCCGCCAGTTCCGCGAGCACCCCGGGATCATGGACTACACCGAAACCCCCGAGTACGGCCGGGTCATCTCGATCTGCACCGCCGCCGCGCAGCGCGAGCTCGCAACGCCCGCGTTGCTGGCCATCCTCGCGCCGGTCATCGTCGGCTTCGGGATCAACTACCTGGCGCTCGGCGGGTTCCTCGCGGCTGCCATCCTGACGGGTCAGCTGATGGCGAACACCCTGTCGAACTCCGGCGGGGCGTGGGACAACGCCAAGAAGTACATCGAAGACGGCCACGAGGGCGGCAAGGGCTCCGACCCCCACAAGGCGGCGGTCATCGGGGACACGGTCGGCGATCCGTTCAAGGACACCGCCGGCCCGGCGCTGAACCCCCTGATCAAGGTGATGAACCTGGTCTCGCTGTTGGTGCTGCCGGCCGTCATCAGCCTCCGCCACAACGACGCACGGTACGCGATCGCGGGGGTCGCGCTGGTGGTGCTGCTCGCCGCCATCGCCTTCTCGAAGCGCAGGGCGCCGGGCCTGGACGTCGAGGTACCGGAGGCGGCGACGACCCCGGCCGCGGCCACGGCGCAGACCCCGTCCGTGGCGGCAGCGGACTGATGTTCGGAGGGCGGACGCCGCGTCCGCCCTGGTGGTGACGGGAATCGGACCGGGCGGGCAGGCCGAGGCGGGGCGGACCCGCCCGGGTAGACCGATGTGCCACCCCGTGGGGATGCCTTGACAAGGCCCCGGCGGAGCCGGGAGCCTGTCGTCGGCACGAGGCAGGGAGCAGGAAGGAGGCCCGGTGGGCCGCGGGCTGGAGAAAGGCGCATTCGTTGGGTAAGGCGCTCGTCATCGTCGAGTCGCCGGCCAAGGCGCGCACGATCTCGCGGATGCTCGGGCCGGAGTTCGTGGTCGAGTCGTCGGTCGGCCACGTCCGTGACCTCCCGCGCGGTGCCGACGAGGTGCCGGCCGCTTACAAGA
>JASHYA010000339.1 GCA_030043315.1 Acidimicrobiales bacterium | reverse complement strand
CACGAGCCCGCGGAGATGCCGCTGGTGGGCCAGCGCGTACTCCATGGCGAGGATCCCGCCCCAGGACTGGCCGTAGAGGACGAAGTTGTGGTGGTCGAGACCGAGCGCCCGGCGAACCTGGTCGACCTCGTCGACGAAGCGGTCGAGCTCCCAGAGGGAGTCGTCCTGGGGCTGATCACTGTGACCGGATCCGAGCTGGTCGTAGTGGTAGTACTCGATGCCCGCGGCGGGGAGGTAGCTGTCGAACGCCTCGAGGTACTCGTGGGTCGCGCCGGGGCCGCCATGCAGCAGGAGCACCTTCGTGGTGGGGTTGTTGCCGATGCGCTTCGTCCACACGCTGAACCGCCCCGCCGGAGTGTCGATCGGGATGCGCCGTACGCCCCCGCTCAGGCGGTCGGGTCGACCGGAGTAGTCGAGATAGTCAACGGAACGCTCCATCACGCTTTCCCCTCGTCGTGCGAGGTCAGCATGCCACAGGGTCTGGGCGGTGTCGGAGTGACGCGTTCAACAGAGAGTCGACTGGCCGGACCCCGTGAGCCGTCCTGGTGTCACGGAGCCCCTATCGGACGGGCCGGTCCTGTCGGAGCTCCAACCCTTACCGCTTTTGATTTCGATGAAAGACTGAGTCCTGTGACACGGACGAGTCCGGGTGGCCGCGATCGGACGGTGCCGTGAAACACGGGCTCTTCCTCCCTCCCTTTGACGGCCTCGCAGACGTCGAGCGGTTTGCGGATCTGGCGGTGCTCGCTGAGGAGACCGGATGGGACGGTTTCTACGTCTGGGACCACCTTCGCTATCCGGCGCCGATTCACGACATCCTCGATCCGTACGTCTGTCTGGCAGTCATCGCCGCCCGGACGCAGCGGATCTCGCTCGGACCGATGGTGACCCCGCTCATTCGCCGACGCCCGCAGGTGGTGGCTCGTCAGGCAGTCACGCTGGACCGCCTCTCCAAGGGCCGTCTCGTGATGGGATTCGGGATCGGCGACGACTACCCCGGCAGCGAGCTCGCCTGTTTCGGCGAGTTGACTGACGTAGCCGAGCGCGGGCGGATGTTGGACGAGGGGCTCGCCATCTTTCTCGGCTTGGTCGCTGGAGAAGAGGTCAACGTCACGGGCGAGTTCTTGACGGCTCGAGACGTGGTGTTCCATCCAACGGCGTATCGTCCGGAGGGCATCACCGTGTGGACGGCCGGGCGGTGGCCGAATCGTGCCCCCATTCGCCGCGCCGCCCGGCACCAGGGGATGGTGGTCATTCAGATGACCGAGCCCGAGCAGGTCGGTCAGCTGAAGATGCGATTGGCAGATGCCGGTGCCGACCTCGATCACTTCGACATCGTTGTCTGGGGACAGCGCGACGAGAAGATGGAGTATCGAAACGACGAGCGCTACGTCGAATGGGCCGAGGCGGGAGCGTCATGGTTCCTCACTGGGCCGGGGCCCTTCAACCTGGTCTATGACGAGGTGCGTGAATACGTCGCAGGCGGTCCTCCTCGCTGATGGTGACGATCCGATTCGCGCCGTGAAGCGGCTGGCGAGTCAGGCGAATCGCTCTCTGAGCTGCCGCAGGGCCGCGGGCTTGATCACCTCCTCGGGGTAATAGCGATCGAATAGCTCCCTGGCGGCTTCGAGTGAGGTGATGCTGCAAGAGTCGGCAGGTTGGCCGCGACGCAATGACCGGCGACATCGACGCGCTATTCGTCCCTTCTACCGAGTTCCTCCAAGTTGTGCGGTAGATTGCCGCGACGAAGGACTACCTCACACGCTCTCCAACTCCGATCCGGCCAAGAACACACCGTGGCGCCGAAACGCCGCTGGAACGGAGTCGGGAGCTGCAAACCGCGACACGTGCCATGGCTCGGTCAGCACTCGGGATGGCTGGCGGACCCAGTCCGGTACGGGTAGATGGGCGCTCGACAGATGGTGGTCCACAACAGCAGCGATGGCAGCATCGAAGCGGGGGTCACCGCATGGTGCCGGTGGCGTGACGCACAAGGCGACCCGCAGCGGCTTGGACACGGCGAGCAGGTCGTTGCTCAGGCCGATCAGGGCGCGGAATGCAACCTCCTCGCTTCCCCGCGACGAGCGCAGCTCCTGGTAGACGAGATCAGCCCAGTCAGCTACCGAATGTGCCGAAGTCGGCAGGACGGCCAACCGGTAACCAGCAGCATTCACGATCCGGTCCAACTGGTCCCCACGCGTGTCATGGGCCGAGCGCTCGATGTCTGCGAGCGCCGGCTGATGAATTCCGGCCTTGGCTGCAAGAGCGCGCTGGGAAAGCCCGCTGCCCCGCCTCGCCTCGCGTACGAGTCGTGCCGTCGTCATGCCTCTCCCCGACGAATCGATATGAAGTCTCATATCGTAGCGTCCGCTTCAAGCGGAGCGGGCCAGAAATTCGGACCACCCCGCTTGCGAAGCGCCAAGGGTCCGACTCGAGCTCCGCCGTTCGGCCGCCTCGTCCGGGAGGTGGCGGCCTCCGCAGCTCTACGTCGTAGAGGAGCTGCTCGGACCGGTCGCGTCGCCGGGTGGCTCGCACCCGGCCTTCGCAAGGAACGCTGGCCGCTGGACCACCACGCGGGTGAGCGTGCCCTCGGAGACGAGCCGACCCAGCTCGTCGCCATCGAGCGCGACCGTGATCGAGAAGACCAGCCGGCGCCCCTCGACCTCCTGGAGCGTCGCCTCGGCCTTCACCGTCGAGCCGACGGGCACCGCCGCCAGGTGGTCGAGCTCCACCCGGGTGCCGACGCTCGTGCCATCGGGGCCTAGGCGGCCGTCCAGCGCGCGGCAGCTGGCCTCCTCGCAGAGCGCGACCAGCCTGGGCGTCCCCAGCACCGGGACGTCGCCCGATCGCAGTCTCACGGCCGTGTCGGCGTCCGTCACGGTGAGCGAGACCGATGCACTCAAGCCCGCGTGCAGGGTGTCCGCGCGTGCCGACGCCTCAGGCGCAGGTGGCTGAGACGCGGCTGGGGGCATCGTCGTTGTGGGTCCTTCGTGAGTGGCTGGCAGGTGACCCTGCACGGGGCTGTTGCAGGCGGTTCGGGTCGCTGGAGCGGGCACGCCGAAGCTACCGCGTGAGGCCACAGCCCTCCATCGGGACACCCGGTCTGCTCCGCACCTACTCGGACGCACCGGCGACACGGTCGACCCACTGCGCTTGCGACCTCGCGCCGAGCCTTTACGATGCGCCTCGTGTCCGACGTCCCTTCGCACGCACCAGCCACAGGTGTATCAGCTCTATCCGCCATCGACGCGCCGCTCGTCGAGCCGTCCGTCTTGGAGCGCGTCCTCGCGGCGGCCGTCCGCCGCGGCGGCGACATGGCCGAGGTGTTCGCCGAGGACCGCCAGACCTCCGGCGCCTCCCTCGACGACCGGAAGATCGAGGAGCTGTCCTCCGGCCGTGAGCGCGGCGCGGGGATCCGGGTGGTCGTCGGTGAGACGACCG
>JASHYA010000338.1 GCA_030043315.1 Acidimicrobiales bacterium | reverse complement strand
GAACGTGGTGACGAGCGACGAGCCGGTGTCGCGCTCCTCGATGACCCGGCCGGGCTCGGGCACCGAGACGAGCATCCGGTACCGGCGGCTGCGGCCACCGGCGGTGACGGCGAAGCTCACCACCGTCCCGTCGCCTGTGCCGCCCTCTTCGACCGTGAAGTCCGAGAAGGCAGGGGGAAGGAAGCGGTGATGGTGCTCGCGGAAGTCGCTCAGGCACCGGAACACGACGTCCGAGGGCGCGTCGACGCTGCGGGTGGCGACCGCGGTGACGGATCTGGCGTTCACGCGGCCCGCCCGGTCAGTGGGGGGTCCAGGCGTCGGGGTCCGCGGTCAGCTGCTTCACGGTCGCGGGAAGGTCTCCCCGGACGATCTGGTCCAGCGTCACGTGCTCGAGCACCTGTCGAAGGCTCGCACGCACCGCGACCCACACCTCCTGGAGATGCTCGGCCGATCCTTGGTAGCGGGCCGCCTCGGGACGGAAGCCTCGGACCTCGGCCAGGGGACCGTCGAGCGCACGGAAGACCTCGGCGCAGCTGATCTCGGTCGGCGGGCGGGCCAGCCGGTAGCCGCCCTCGGCACCTCGCTGGCTCGCGACGAGGCCGCCGCGACGCATCTCGGCGAGGATCGCCCCGAGAAAGCGCGGGGGCAGGCCCTGGTCCTCGGCGAGCTGCTCCGTCGTCTGCGGCGTCCCCGCCGACGTCAGGCTGAGGAGCGCGCGCAGCCCGTAGTCCACCTTGGCGGGGATGTGCACCCCCAGATTCTGCGCCAGACGTGGGCCGTCGCGCGCGCTTTCGATAGTTGCAAGGTCGCGGGATCCTACGTAGCATTGACAACTATTAGCCAGGTCAGTGAACAGCAGGACCCACTGGTCGACGCGGTGCTCGTTGCGAGCCGCGTCCTCGTGGCGATCGCGGCCCGTTCGTTGGGGGGCCTCGAAGGAGCGGACGACGTGACCCTCACCCAGTACCGTTCGCTCGTCGTTCTGGCGTCGCGCGGACCTCAGGGGATGGCCTCCCTCGCGGACGCGCTCGGCGTGACGCCCCCAACGGCGTCACGGCTGTGCGACCGGCTCGTCCGCAAGGGTCTCGTGCGACGCAGGACCGACCAGAACGACCGGCGCCAGGTCCGCATCGCGCTCACCGACGCGGGTCGTCGGCTCGTCGATCTCGTGACGAAGCGGCGTCGACGCGAGATCGCCGAGCTCCTGCAAGCGGTGCCGCAGGACGCTCGGCGCTCCGTCGTGGCGGGGCTCCAGCTCCTCGCGGAGGCTGCCGGAGAGGTGCCCGAACAGGATTGGACCACGGGTTGGGATCTTTGACCCGGCGTATGCGTTGACACCTGGTCCGCTCCAACCCGGCGAGCCCGGCGGCCCCGGCGGCCCCGGCGATCCTGTGCAGCCCGTACAGCCGGTGCAGCCCGTGCAGTCCGACCTGGGGAGCTCGGCGCCGCCGTCCAGCACGCTGCCGACGGCGCCTCCGCCCCCGGCCGCCGCGGTGCTCCATGGAAGACCCGGCTGGCGCCGGATCGCGAGCTGGGCAGGGAGCCACGTCAACCGCATGTCCCACCTCGTGCGGTGGCTGATCCTCTCGTCGGTGATCGGCGTCAGCGCAGGCGTGGGTGCGATCGCCTTCTACGAGGCGCTCCGCCTGTCGACGGAGCTGTTCCTCCAGACCCTGGCCAACTACCGGGTCCCCACCCCCGCGGGGGAGGGCGACGCGCTGGGCTCGGCCAGCTACCTCCGGGCGTGGGCGATCCCGCTCGTGGTCGTCGCGGGCGGCCTCGCCTCGGGCTTCCTCGTCTTCACGTGGGCCCCAGAGGCCGCGGGGCATGGGACGGACGCGGCCATCGACGCCGTCCACCACAACCCGCGCGGCATCCGCCTGCGTGCGGTCGTCGTCAAGATCGTCGCGTCCGCGCTCACGATCGGGTCCGGTGGGTCCGGCGGGCGCGAGGGCCCGACGGCACAGATCAGCGCGGGGATCGGCTCGTTGCTCACGCGCGTCCTCGACCTCTCACCCGACGACGGCCGCATCGCGGTGTCGGTGGGCATCGGGTCCGGCATCGGAGCGATCTTCGGTGCGCCGCTCGGCGGTGCGGTCCTCGCGGCCGAGATCGTCTACCGCGACGACTTCGAGTACGACGCGCTCGTACCAGGCCTGTTCGCGTCGGTCATCGCCTACGCCATCTTCGGAGCCGTCTACGGCTATCACCCCATCTTCGCGACGCCCTCGTACCACTTCGACCAGCCGATCCAGCTTCTGTGGTTCGGCATCATCGGCCTGCTGGGGGGCGGCATCGGCCTGCTGTACTCGAAGGGCTTCTACGGCGTCACCGACCTCTCGAACCGGCTGCCGTTCACCCGCAAGCTCCGCCCGGCCCTCGGGGCGCTCCTCGTCGGCCTCATCGCGCTCGGGCTCCCCCAGGTGCTGGGGACGGGGTACGGGTGGGTCCAGGAGTCCCTCTCGAACGAGTTGCTCCACACGCCCCTCTGGATCATCCTCGTGCTGCCGTTCGCACGCATCGCGGCCACCGCCTTCTCGATCGGCTCCGGGGGGTCGGGCGGGGTCTTCGGACCCGGCATGGTGATCGGCGCGTTCACGGGGCTGGCCTTCTGGAGGTTGTTCGAGCCCTTTGCTCCCGGCATGGGCCACGATCCCGCCCCATTCGTCGTCGTCGGCATGATGGCCGTCTTCGGCGGCATCTCCCGAGCACCGCTCGCCGTCATGATCATGGTGGCCGAGATGACGGGCAGCATCCAGATCGTCGCGCCGGCACTGATCGCGGTGGCACTGTCCACGTTCATCGTCTCCAGAGCCGACGACAGCATCTACCGCTCGCAACTGCGCAAGCGGACAGACTCCGAGGCGAGCCGCCTCCAATTCGGCCTCCCGCTTCTCAACCTCGTCCAGGTGACCAACGTCGCCACCGAACCGAGACTCGTACTGCGGGAGAACGTGCCGCTCGCAGAGGCACTGGACGAGTTGGCGGCCGCCGACGTCCCGGGAGCACCCGTCGTCGACGAAGAGGGGCTGTACCTGGGCACCGTCGACCTCGTCCATGCGGCGCGCCTCCTCGAGCGGGCGGGCGCCGCGGGAGATGGAGCCTCGGACCGCGACGGGGAGGGCCGCCCCCTCCTCGCCGACGGCGCAGGGGGCGGACCACCCGGGGACGCGGGACCACCCGGGGACGCGGGACCACCCGCGGGCACCCGGCCAGCCGGGGGGCTCACCGTGGCCGCCGCCATCGACACCACCACCGCCACCGTCCCCGACACGGCGCGTCTGGACGTCGCGCTCGAGGCGCTGACGCACGCGGGAGGTCACTGGGTGACCGTGACCTCGGCACGACGGGTCGTCGGGATCCTCGCAGTCACCGACCTGGTGAGGGGCTACCAGCACGCCCTCGCGGCGAACGCCAGCCACATCGCCGCGGTCTCTCCCGAAGCGGTCATGATCGCAGAGCGCGTCGGCGGCAGCTCGCCGATCGCGGGCGTGCACCTCCGTGCGGCGGGCCTGCCACCCGGATGCATCGTCGTCTCCGTCCAACGCGGCGCGCACATGCTCTTTGCGACCGGGTCGACCGAGCTCCAGGACGGCGATCTCGTGAGCGCGCTCGCCAACCCCGCGACCGCCGACACCGTCAGGCGGCTCATCCGCGGCGCCGACCAGCCCAAGCCGCCGATGGTCGAGCGCGGAAGCCACCTGGTGTGAAACGCTCGCGCCGTGAAGCACCTCCATTTCTCCGGTGACGAGCGGGCGGACCGCCTGATCTCCAAGGATCCGCTTGCGCTCCTCATCGGCATGGTCCTGGACCAGCAGATCACCATCGAGCAGGCCTTCCGGGGACCCGCCGAGCTCGTCGAGCGGCTCGGTCTCGGCGTTCCCATCGACGCGCACCAGCTCGCCTCGATGGACCCGGCCACCCTCGTCGAGGCCTTCTCCCGCAGGCCGTCGATCCACCGGTATCCGGCATCGATGGCGGCACGAGTCCAGGCGCTCGCCCGCGTCATCGCCGACGAGTACGGAGGTGACGCCGCGCGCCTGTGGACCGGCGCCCGGGACGGACTGGAGCTGCGCCGGCGGGTCGAGGCGCTCCCGGGCTTCGGCGCCCAGAAGGCCAAGATCTTCGTCGCCCTCTCCGGCAAGCAGCTGGGCGTCGGTCCGCCTGGCTGGGAGGAGGCCTCCGCCCCCTACGGCGATCCGGGCAGCTTCCGCTCGGTCGCGGACATCGTCGACGCAGAGAGCCTCGCAGAGGTCCGGCGCGTCAAGCGCGAGGCGAAGGCCGCGGCGAAGGCCTCATCGGCCGGACCCGGCGGCAGGAAGGCGCGCGCGTCCCGGGCCCGACGGTGAGCCGCCTGGGGGGAGATCAGGTCGCCGAGCGCGGACCTCTCGCCGGACGTCGCCTCTACCTGTGCACGCCTGACCGGCCCGATCTCGGGGAGTTCGTCGGGGCCTGCATCGCGGGGGGTGTCGACGTGGTCCAGCTGCGTGAGAAGGAGCTCGAGGCGCGCCCGCTCCTCCGTCGTGCCGCGCTCGTTCGAGACGTGTGCTCGAAGCTCGGCGTCCCGTTCATCCTGAACGACCGGCCCGACCTGGCGCTCGAGTGCGGAGCGGACGGCGTCCACGTGGGCCAGGACGACGCGCCGCCGTCGCTCGCTCGCCGGATCCTCGGCCCTTCCGCGATCGTCGGCCTCTCGACCCACGCTCCCGAGGAGTTGGACCGTTCGGAGCTCGAGCCGGTGGACTACGTCTCGGCCGGGCCGGTCGTCGAGACGCCCACCAAGCCGGGCCGGCCCGGCACGGGCGTCGGCTACGCGGCGCTGGCCGCGGCCCGTGCCTCGGCGCTCCATCGGCCGGTCTTCGTCACCGGCGGCGTGACGCCATCGACGGTCGCCGAGCTCGCCGCCGCCGGGGTGCGCCACTTCGTGGTCGTGCGCTGGCTCACGCAAGCCGGCGACCCGCAATCTGCGGCAAGAGCGCTGCGTCGCGCCGTCGACCGGGCGCTCGACACCGCCGGGGAGGCCGTCGAACCTCAGCGGTGACGCTCGACCCACCCCACGAGGGTGGCGACCACGCGTGGGTCGGCTCGCAACCAGTGCCCGGCGGCAGGCACCACCCGGAGGTCCACCGGTCCGTCGGTCGCCGCGTCCGCGATCGCCCGCGCCGCCGCGACCGGCACTTCACCGTCGTCAGAGCCGTGGACCACGAGCAGAGGACGGTGCCCGAGGTGGGCGGCGGCGTCGAGCGGCGCGAGCGCGACGATCTCGTCTGCCCAGCCGTCGGGGTCCTCGGGAAACCCCGGCGTCGAGATGACGCCGCTCCTCCGGCATCGCTCCAGCACGTGCGCGCGGTTCGCCACCAAAGCGGTCAGATCGGCGGGACCGGCGACCGAGGCCACGCCGCGGACCCTTTCGTCTCGGGCGGCGGTGCGCATCGCGGTCGCACCGCCGAAGCCGAAGCCGATCAGCCACAGTTGCCCGTCCGATCCGGCCTCCTCGTCTACGGTCGCTGCGAGATCGTCGAGCCACCCGCGCGCGGAGAAGTCGCCGGCGGACCCGCTCGTGCCTCGCAGCATGGGCACCACGACCCGGCAGGCGCACTCTTCGGCGAGCCGGTCCGCCAGCGCCGGATACCCGCGGCCGGCGTCTGTCGCGACATCGGGGTCACGCGGGAGCTCGTGGCAGAGGACGACCACACCGCCCGGCGACCCGGCAGCCGTCGGCGTCGCGTAAATGCGCAGGGCTCCCGCCCCGCCTTCGACGACGCGCCAGTGGCCCGGCACCGCTCAGATGCCGATGCGCTGAGCCAACAGCTCGCGGTGGTACGCGGGATCGCCGAAGAGGAGCTCGGAGGACTTGGCCCGCTTGAAGTAGAGGTGGGCGTCGTGCTCCCAGGTGAACCCGATTCCGCCGTGGATCTGGATGTTCTCCGCGGCAGCGTGGAAGTACGTCTCGGAGCAGTAGGACTTGGCGAGGCTGGCGACGAGCGGCAGCTCGTCGGAGTCCTCTGCAGCCGCCCACCCCGCGTAGTAGGCGGCAGAACGTGCGGACTCCACTTCGAGGAGCAGGTCGGCGCACTTGTGCTTGATCGCCTGGAAGCTGCCGATCGGTCTGCCGAACTGGATCCGCGTCTTGGCGTACTCGACCGAGCTGTCGAGGCAGTGCTGGGCGCCACCGATCTGTTCGGCGGCGAGCGCCACTGCGGCGAGTTGCAGCGTCTTCTCGATGCCCGGACCTGCTTCGCCGGGCGCCCCGACGGGCTCCGCGGGCGTCCGCGCGAACTCGAGCCGCGCCTGCTTGCGGGTCTGATCCATCGTGGAGAGCGGCGTACGGACGAGCCCTTCTGCGTCACCTTCGACCGCGAAGAGCCCGAGCCCTCCCGCCGTGCGCGCCACCACGAAGAGCAGTGTCGCGAGCTGGCCGTCGAGGACGAAGCTCTTGTGCCCCTCGAGCAGCCAGCCGTCGTCGTCGAGCCGTGCAGCGAGCTCGGGCGCGTCGAGGTCCCAGCGACCCGAGTCCTCGGTCAAGGCCAGCGTCGCGATCCTCTCACCCGTCGCGATGCCCGGTAGCCAGCGATCCTTCGCCTTGGCGTCCCCCGAGGTGAGCAGGGCCTGCGCGGCGAGGACCGCGGAAGAGAAGAACGGTGCGCACAGGAGCGCTGCGCCCATCTCCTCGAGCACGACCACGAGCTCGACGAAGCCGAAGCCCGCCCCGCCGTACTCCTCGGGGATCGCGAGCGACTGCAGGCCGAGCTGGTCGGCCATCTGCCTCCAGACGGCGGGGTCGTACCCCTCTTCGGTCGCCATGAGCCTCCGGACCTCCGCCTCCGGGGACTTCTCGGCCAGGAACCGGTGTACCGCCTGGCGGAGCTCCTCCTGCTCCTCGCTGAAAGCGAAGTTCATCGCGCTGGTGTCTACCACGTGTGCAAACCTGGTGGGCATGCCCGAGGTAGAGCGCATCTGGGAGGACGCGGCGTGCGAGCTCCACCGCACCGTCGTCGGTCCGATGGACAACAACGTGTACGTGCTGCGGTGCCGCCGCACCGGCGACGCCCTGCTCGTCGACGCGGCCAACGAGCACGAGCTCCTGCTCGAGCTGTGCGAGCGTCTCGGTGTGAGACGGGTGGTCGAGACCCACGGCCACTGGGACCACATCCAGGCCGTGCCTGCGGTGCGCGACGCCGGTTACTCGGTCGCGGTCACCGCGGAGGACGCCGAAATGCTCCCCTCCTACGACGAGCTGCTCGAGGACGACTCGGTCCTCGAGGTGGGGAGGCTCCGGGTTCGGACGATCGCCACGCCGGGTCACACGCCCGGGTCGATCTGCTTCTACGTCGAGGGGACGCCGCTCCTGCTCACCGGGGACACCCTGTTCCCGGGCGGCCCGGGCAACACCTCGTTTCCGGGCGGCGACTTCCCCACGATCGTCCACTCGATCGAGCGGCGGCTGTTCGCCCGGTTCGACGGCTCCACCCTGGTGCTTCCCGGGCACGGCGCCTCGACCACGATCGGGTCGGAATCTCCGCACCTCCAGGAGTGGATCGAGCGCGGGTGGTGAGCGACGAGCGGCCCGGGCGCCGTCTATTTCTCCTATCTCTGTGGTGAAAATCCCCACCCCACCGGTAGACTTCACCCGATGACCGCACCGCTCCTGGAGATCGAAGGTCTTCGCGTGGCCGCCGACGGTGCCGGAGCGTCAGGCGGCGCCACCGGCGGCGCCGGGAACGAGGAGATCCTCCGGGGGATCGACCTCTCGGTCGAGGCCGGCGAGGTCCACGCACTGATGGGGCCCAACGGCGCGGGCAAGTCCACGCTCGCTGCGACGTTGATGGGCCATCCCTCCTACAAGGTCCTCGAGGGTGCCGTCCGCTTCAAGGGCGAGGACATCACCCACTGGGCGACCGACGCGCGGGCGAAGGCCGGCCTGTTCCTCGCCTTCCAGTACCCCGAGGCGATCGACGGCGTGTCCGTGGTGCAGTTCCTGCGTCAGGCCATGTCGGCTCGTCGCGGAGAGGACGTGTCGGCGCTCGAGGTCCGCCTGTCGATGACCGAGTGGATGGAACGGCTGGGGATGGATCCCTCGTTCGGCGAGCGGTATCTGAACCAGGGCTTCTCCGGTGGGGAGAAGAAGCGCAACGAGATCCTCCAGATGGCGATGCTCGAGCCGGAGCTCGCCGTGCTCGACGAGACCGACTCCGGGCTCGACATCGATGCCCTGGGGGTCGTCGGCAGGGGCGTGCACACCGTGCGCGAGCTCCACCGGTCGCTCGGCGTGCTCGTCGTCACCCACTACCAGCGCCTGCTCGAAGCACTGGTACCTGACCGGGTCCACCTCCTCGTCGACGGGAGGATCGTGGAGAGCGGCGGTCCCGAGCTCGCCGGGCGGATCGAGAAGAGCGGCTACGAGCCGTGGCGGCGGTGAGCCGATGACCCCCGACCCCTCACTCAGCCTCGACGTCGAGACGCTGCGCAAGGACTTCCCGCTACTCGCGCGGACGGTACACGGGCGACCTCTCGTCTACCTCGACTCGGCGTCGAGCTCGCTCCAGCCCCGCCAGGTGCTCGCCGCAATGGAGCAGTACTACGAGACCTGCCACGCAAACGTGCACCGGGGGGTCTACACGACCGCGGAAGAGGCCACGGCACGTTACGAGGGCGCGCGGGTGTCGGTCGGGCGGTTCATCGGGGCCGGTGATCCCGAGCGGGAGATCGTGTTCGTGAAGAACGCCACCGAGGCGCTGAACCTCGTGGCGAACTCGTGGGGCAAGGCCAACCTCCGGCCCGGTGACGCGGTCCTCCTCACCGAGATGGAGCACCACGCCAATCTCGTGCCCTGGCTCATGCTCGCCGAGCAGAACGGCGTCGAGCTGCGGTACCTCACCGTGGGTGGCGACGGCCGGCTCGACCTGAGCGATCTCGACCGCAAGCTCGATGGCGTCAAGATCGTGGGGATCTCCGCGATGTCCAACGTGCTCGGCACGATCCCCCCGCTTCGTGAGATCGCGGACGCAGCCCACGCCGCCGGTGCGCTAGTGGTCGCGGACGGTGCGCAGGCCGTACCCCATCTACCCGTCGACGTGCAGGGGCTCGGGGTCGACTTCCTCGCGTTCTCCGCGCACAAGATGCTCGGCCCGACCGGCATCGGCGCACTCTGGGCCCGTGCGGAACTGCTCGATTCGATGCCGCCGTTCCTGGGGGGCGGTGGCATGATCCTCGACGTGCGGCTCGACCGGTTCGTTCCCGCCGAACCGCCCCACCGGTTCGAAGCCGGGACGCCGCCGATCGCCGAGGCAGTCGGGTTCGCCGCCGCGGTCGACTACATGGAGACGCTGGGCATGCCGCAGGTCCGATCGCACGAGGTGGAGCTCACCGACTACGCGGTCGATGCGCTCGCCGAGCGACTCGGGGACGACTGCACGCTGTTCGGCCCGCCAGCGGCGCCCGACCGAGGCGGCGTGCTGTCACTCGGCTTCCGCGACGTCCACGCGCACGATCTCGCGCAGGTGCTCGACCAGTACGGCGTGTGCGTGCGGCCTGGTCACCACTGCGCGAAGCCCCTCATGCGCGTCCTGGGCGTCACGGCTACGGCGCGGGCGTCGATCGGCCCGTACAACGACGAAGGGGACATCGACACGCTGATCGAGGGCCTCGTCGAGGCCGGGAGGCTGTTTTCGTGACGGACCTCGAAGACCTCTACCGCGAGATCATCCTGGACCACTACCGCTCGCCGCGGAACCGCGGCGAGCTCGAGTCACCGCCGGCACACCGCGTGGAGGGGTTCAATCCCCTGTGCGGTGACGAAGTCGTGGTCACGATGCTCGTCGAGGACGGGAGCGTGACCGACATCAAGTTCGCCGGGACTGGCTGCTCGATCAGCCAGTCGTCCGCGTCGCTCATGTCGTCCGCGGTCAAGGGAAAGCCGTTGCCGGAGGTGCGCGAGCTCATCCGCACCTTCAAGTCCATGATGTCCATCCACGAGGCGTCGCTGCCCGCCGCCGGCGACGGCGCTGACGGCGCTGACGGCTGGGACGGGGACGGTTCCGACGGGAACGGCGAACACGGCTCGGACGGCGAGGGTCTTTCGGACGTGCGCAAGCTCGGTGAGCTCGCCGCCCTGCAGGGAGTCGTGAAGTTCCCGGTGCGCATCAAGTGCGCGACGCTCAGCTGGAACGCGCTCGCGCAGGGCCTCGACGAGCTCGGGGCCAACTGATTGCCGGGAGACGCCGCGTTCGTGTGCACCGTCGCGCGGGGCCTCCTGCCCGGCGTCAGCAGGCTCAGGGCGAGCAGGGGGTGGGATCGAATGTGGGGGTCGTGTTCGGCGCGCTGACGCGCGCGGCCACCGTGCCCACCCTCGAACCGCCAGCCGTCCTGGCACTCGTGGTCGTGCTCGTCACCGGGACCGTCGGCGGGTACTCGGGCTGCAGTGTGGTCCCAGGTGGCGGCGCGGTCGGAGCCATGAGCTCGCTGCCGAAGGTCTTCACGAGCAGCTCCTGGTCTGCGGGCTGGTCCACGAAGAGGACGTCGCCCCACGGTGTGACCGCACCGACTGTCGTCGTCGGGAGCGTGTAGGTGGTGATCGAGTTCGGTGTGAGCGAGTGGAAGTCCAGCGCCAGGCTGAGCATGTCGCCGAGCGAGAACGTCTTGTCGACGACGAGACCTTGAGGGATGGAGCCCAGGAAGGCGTTCAGCTTCAGGGGGTTCAGCTCCCGCTTGACCGCCTCGACGAGCGCACGCAGGAAGGCATCCTGTCGTTTGATCCGCCCGAGGTCACCGATCGGTGTGTCGATCCATTGGCCGTCGACCTCGTACTGGTAGTGACGGCTGCGTGCGACCGCGAGCGCCTCTGTGCCGTTGAGCAGCCTGCACCCCGTGGACGTGACGTCGAGGCCGGACCAGGCGTCGCGCGCGGGGTAGCGGAAGTCCATCCACACGCCGCCGACCGCGTCGACCGCTCCCTTGAACCCGGAGAAGTCGACCTCGACGACGTGGTTGATCGGGATGCCGAAATTGGCCTCGATGGTCTCGACGACGAGGCTCGGACCGTAGTTGTACGACGCGTTGATGCGGTTGAACCGGCCGAACTCCGAGGCCCCCTCGCCGACCATCTGCGCCATCGTGTCCCTGGGGATCGAGAGGATGGTGATCTTCTTGGTGGAGGGCACCACGTGCCAGATCATCACGACGTCGCTGCGCTGACCGCTCACCTCTGTGGAGGTCCCCACCCCTGTTGACGCCTTGGCGCCGAGCCTCGAGTCCGAGCCGATGACGAGCATATTGAACGGCTGCCCGGAAGAGACCGGACGGAGATCGGCGACCGCGACCTTCTCGATCTGCCCGTAGCGGTAACGGGCGTACACGTAGAGCCCGCCCGCGGCGACGAGCGCCAGCACGAGAAAGGCCACGACCGGCACCAGGATCTTGCGCCTGGTGCTCCAGCGCTTGCGCTCCCGGCCGCTGCGCGCGTCGCGCGAGCCGTGGAGGCCGCGGGCGTCGAACGCCCTTGCACCACCGCCTGGCGCACCCTCAGCGCCCGTGCCGCGCCCGTCGATCGCGTCGCCCAGCGCTCGTAGCCGGTCACCCCCGGCCACACCACTTGTCGCCGGACGATCACCGCGCGCCCGCCCCTCGATCTGATCGCCCAACGCGCGCAGTCCGCGTTCCGAGGAGTCGGGTTGCTCGCCTCGACGGCGAAGACCCATGGTCGAAAGGCTACCTGGGCCTCTCCGAGATCCAGCGTCGCTCCCTGATGAATCCGGGTGTGACCTGCGAGGGAGCCGGGCTCAGGCGGCCCCTTCGTCTCCCTCGTCCGCGCCGTACGCGCGGTAGCCCGTGCGCTCGAGATCTTCTGCGAGCTCGGGACCACCGCTCTTCACGAGCCTGCCGTCGACGAGCACGTGGACCGTGTCAGCCCGCAGTTCGCGGAGCAGCCGGTGGAAGTGGGTGACCGCGACGACGCCGAGGCCCCACTCCGACGTCGCGCGCTCGATCCGTCGCGCGACGGCGCGCACCGCGTCCACGTCGAGGCCGGAGTCGATCTCGTCGAGCACGGCGAACTTCGGCCTCAGCACCCCGAGCTGGACGACCTCGTTCCGCTTGCGCTCCCCGCCAGAAAGGTCCACGTTCAACGGTCTCGCGAGGAACCGCTCGTCGAACCCGATCGCCGCGGCCTCCTCCCGGAGCCGGGCCGGGATCTCTGCCGGGATCTCTGCGGCGCCCGCAGGGTCCCCACCCGCGTCCCCCGCTGGTCCCGACAGTGCTTCCTCCATTGCGGCCTCGAGGAGGACGCCCGGCACTTCGATCGGCTGTTGGAGCGCCAGGAAGAGCCCCGCCTTGGCGCGCCGCCAGGCCGGCAGACCGACGAGCTCCTTGCCGTCGATGCGGATGCTTCCCGAGGTGACCGTCGTCCCTGGACGACCCATCAGCGCGTGGGCGAGCGTGCTCTTGCCCGAGCCGTTCGGGCCCATGACGACGTGCACCTCCCCACTGCGGACGGTGAGGTCGACGCCGCGGACGACCTCTCGGGTACCGGCAGAAGCGTGCAGAGCCTCGACCTCGAGCACGCTCATGCCCAGCACCTGGCACCCTGGCGAGCAAGCGGCGCAGCCCCCGGCGCAGCCCTCACGGGAGCACCACCGCCACGTCGTCGCCGTCGACCTCGACCTCGTAGACGGGCACCGGCTTGGTGGCGGGCAGCGAGCACGGCTCGCCGGTCCTGAGATCGAACGTGCTGCCATGGCGCGGGCACTCGAGCTCGCACTCGTCCGCCCACACCTCCCCCTCGGCCAGCGAGTAGTCCTCATGGCTGCACCGGTCGCCGATGGCGTAGAAGTCGTCCTCGATCCTCACGAGCGCGATCCGGTGCTCGCCGACGTCGAAGCGACGGACCTCCCCGTTCGCCAGGTCGTCGCGGCACATCAGGACGACGCGCTCACCCATCACGCCCACCTATCCTCGCGGCCCCTAGGACCGCTCCCGGCCCGTCGGCGTCGGGCTCCAGCGCCAACGTCTCGGCGAGCCTGAACCCCACCTCACGACGGAGCCGCGGCACGAGCGCGTGCACGGGCGAGCGTTGCACGATGTCGTCGAAGAAGCCGAGCACGATCAGCTGCTCGGCGCGCGCGGGTGGGATGCCTCGCGACTCGAGGTAGTAGCGCTGGTCCTCGTCCACGGGCCCGACGGTCGACGCGTGGCTGCACCGCACGTCGTTCTCCTCGATGTCGAGGTTCGGGACGGAGTCGGCGTGGGCACCCTCGTCGAGCACGAGGTTGTGGTTCGTCTGGAACGCGTTGGTGCGTACGGCTCCGTGCCGGACCCGGATCAGCCCGCTGTAGACGGACCGGGACGTCCCGGCAACCGCCCCCTTGCAGAGCAGGTCGCTCGTCGTGTGCGGGGCGGCGTGGTCCTGCAAGGTGCGGATGTCGTGGACCTGGGAGCCGGTGCCGAGGTACGCGGAGCGGAGCTCGGTGGTCGACCCCGGTCCGTCGGCGAGCGCGTCGGTGCGCGACCGGTCGTACGCGCCGCCGAGACCCACCGTGAACGTGCGCAACGTCGCGTCCCTGCCCGCCACCGCCGCGAGGCGCGAGATGTGCCAGGCGTCGGTTCCGAGCACCTGGAGCGCCGCGTAGGAAAGCTGGGCGCCGTCGCCGGTGGAGAGCTCGGTGACCGGGACGACCAGCCCCCGCCCGCCGGGCGCACCGGCGAGGATCTCGACCACTTGGGCACTCGATCCCGACTCCAGCCGTACCACCGTGCGCGGAAAGCTCGCCGGCCAGAGCCCGTCCTCCGGCTGAGCTTCGGCGTCGTCTAGTCGGGCGGCGCCCGTGGTGCACCAGTGGACGACGACGATCGGCGCGTCGAGGACCACGCGCGCGGGCACGTCGACCACCACCGCGTCCGGATGGAACGCGTCGTTCAGGCGGACGAGTGCGTCACCGCCGATGAGAACCCGTCCGAGGACGCCCTCGTCGTCATCGGGCCCGCCGAGCAGGT
>JASHYA010000337.1 GCA_030043315.1 Acidimicrobiales bacterium | reverse complement strand
GGCGATGTCTGTGCCTCCCTCCGAAGCGTCCGGTCGAGCCAGTCCACCCACTCCTCCTCGGAGATCCCCCAATGGGCGAGCCAGCGCAGGAGGTCTTCCCCGGCGAGGAGGCGGCGGGCCCTCCGGAACCGCTGTGCCTCCACCCGGAGCTCGCCGGCCGACGGCCCCGCGACTCCAGAGGCGGCCATGACCATGCCCTCGGACGCCCGGCGCCTCGCCGCCGCCCACTTGTCGACGTCCCTCATCCAGTCGACCACGTCCTCCCAGACGAAGACGATCCCGCACGAGGCCAGCACCGCTTCGCGGAGCGGCGCCCCCGGGAGCACGTCACGGAGTGAAGGGTCCGGAGCCCGGGCGTCCGGCACAACCGAGGTCGGAGGCTCGCTCGTCGCCGCGGCCATAGGGGAGGTGGCCGTCGGGGGCGGCTCCAGGGGCGCGTGGGCCGCGGCACTCCGCCTCGCCGCCCGACTCCCGAAAGGCATCTCGCACCCCCGCCAGGTCCACCCCCTCGTGGACCGCCGTCATTGCACCACACTTGCAGGCTGTCGCGCGCACCTCGGCCGCACTCCCGCCCACGCGCCAGTGCGGCCGCCGGTGGCGACCGCACTGAACGGGGACTACCCGCGGTGCCGGAGACCGGCAGCCGCCTTCCGTGCTCCTAGTTGTGAATGGGTTTGCCGCCGAGCTTGCCTCTGGAGAACTTGCCGGTCTTGTCGGTCCGGTCGGTCCGGCCGGTCCGCGTCAACCTCATCGTCCCGCCCTTCACGCTCTCGGACTCTTCGTCGGTGGCCTCGAGATCCTCCACCAGCTCGTTGTCGATGTCCTTCGAAGTGGTCATTTGCGCCTGCCCCCTCGCTTGTGTAGTCCCTCGTGTGCTTCAAGACCTTGCCGGGACCTCCCCGACACTGAGAATGCTAGGACGAGTCCGAAAGACCGTCTATCGGCTCGCTGACACTCGTCACTACCTCCGGCTGACACATGGTTGCACACCTGGGCAGGTCATCGGGGTTCCGCACCCCGCCAGCCCCCCCGCCTGGCCTTCCGCAGATGGCGGAGCATGCTTCGAACGGGCAAGGACACCGCCGTCCGGGATTCAGTACACCCGGATCAGGCTCGGACCGGGGCCGTCGGGCCGGAGACGGCGTGCCACGTCCTCCCGGAGGTCGTGCCCGAGCCCGGGACGCTCCGAAGCCCGCACGTAACCGTCACGCCACACGAACGGCGGGTCGGTGAGCTCGTCGTAGATCCCATCGAAGCGTTCGATCCCCTCCATGATGAGGAAGTTCTGCGAGCAGAGCGAGAGCTGGACCGAGGCCGCGGCGATCATCGGCCCGCCGTAGACGTGGGGAGCGATCTGGACGTAGTGGGGCTCGGCCATCGTGGCGATCTTCTTCGCCTCGGTGATCCCGCCGACGAGGCCGACGTCGAAGTTCAGGATGGAGGCCGCCCGATGCGAGAGGAGGCGGGCGAAGTCGTACTTGGAGGTGAGCCGCTCCCCCGCGGTGATCGGGATGCTGGTCCCCCGGGCGACCTCCGCGAGCGCGGCCATGTTCTCGGGGGGGACCGGCTCCTCGAACCAGAGCGGGTCGTACCGCTCGATCCGCCTGGCGAAGCGGATGGCGCCCGCGGGGGTCATCTGGCCGTGGGTGCCGATGAGGATGTCCGCAGCGTCGCCGACCTCCTCGCGGATGGCGGCGACCACCGCCTCGGCGGTGGACAGCGCGCGCGGGGAGAACTCGAGCGGCACGCTCTGACCGAGCCCCTGGTCCTCGCTGACGTCGAGCGAGAAGGGGTCGAGCTTGACGGCGGTGAAGCCGGCGTCGACGTAGTGGCGGGCGCGGCGCGCCGCGAAGGCCGGATCGAGCCACAGGCTCCGGAGGCCGTCGACGGTGTCGGCGTCGTCGTCGCCTGGGTAGAGATAGGTGTAGGTCCTCACCTTGTCGCGGACCCGTCCGCCGAGCAGTTGGTGGACGGGCCGTTCGAGGTCCTTGCCGACGAGGTCCCAGCAAGCCATGTCGAACGCAGAGAGCAACGCCAGCTTCGTCTGCTCCGGCGAGTGGCTGTAGCCGGCGCGCCCGTAGATCTTGTCGAACAGCTCCTCGCTGCGGTAAGGGTCGTGGCCGATCACCGCCTGGTCGGCGAGATCCTCGAGCATGGCGACGACCACCGGCCATCGGAAGGCGGACGACAGCAGCATCGTCTCGCCGTAGCCGGAGATCCCGGTGTCGGTGTCGAGCCGGACGATCATCCAGTGGCGGCCGCCGCGCCGAGGTGGTGGGAGGGCGATCGGGAACACCTCGTAGCCGGTCACCTTCATCGCTCGCTCACCTCCATTCCCGAGACGCGACGGCAAGCAGTCCGGACCGCCGTCCCCAAGGGGTCATGCCCGAGCGCGTGGCCCCGACACAGCGAGCCGATTGCACTCGCGGGCCTGGCGCGGACTAGATTACCGAGCGCATTTGTCCCTGCTATTTGGTCCCGCTGTTTCGTACTCGGTAATCGGCGGCCAAGAGGTCGCCAGGGGGGAGTGACATGACACGAGTAAAGGTTCTACGGCCGAAGATCCTCACGGGCGTCGCGGCGCTGGCCGCCGCGACGATGCTCGCAATGGGGCTCGCGCCGATGGTGAGCGCGTCGCCCCGATCACACGACCTCACACTCCCGGCCCTCGGGAAACAGGTGAAGGCGTTGGAGACACTGCCGCCGTTCAAGGGCATCAGCTACTACGGAGGCGTGCTGAAGAACGCCGCAAAGCTCAAGGGCGACAAGATCATGGTCGTGCCTGGTGACAGCGAGCTCCAGGCGTGCACAGAGATGGGGAAGGCTGCATCGGCATTCTTCACGGCGGCGGGCCTGAAGCCGACGATCTTCTCGACCAAGGGCACCGTGACAACACTCGAAACGGCGGCGAAGGACGCTGTCTCCGAGGGCTACAAGGCGATCCTGTTCGAGTGCGACTTCAGCGCGACAGAGCTGGTGCCGGAGATCGCCACAGCGGAGCACCACGGGCTCAAGGTCGTCGGCTGGGGAAGCACGCTCAAGGCGGACAAGGAGGCCCACCTGGACGGCTCCTTGAACACAACACTGGGCCTCGTCGCGAGGAACGGCGTGGAGCAGGCCGTCTACAAGCACGCCGGCAAGCCGTTCCAGTCCATCATCATCGAGTCGAAGGCCGTCGGCACCTCACCGCCGGCAACCGCGGCGCTGCTCACAGAGCTGAAGACGCTGTGCCCGAAGTGCACGTACACAATCATCACAGCCGAGGTCACAACCTGGTTCTCGACGCTCGGGACAGCCGTAAAGTCTGCGCTGCTCCGGGCCCCGAAGGCGACAGTCATCTTCGACGAGTTCACCGGTGAGCTGACAGGCGTGCTCGCGGGGCTCAAGGGGGTGCACCGTACACAGACCGTGAAGACCTACATGGGCTACGGCGGCGGCACCGCGTACCTCGAGGACCAGTCGAAGGGCGTCGGCCACACCGTGGTGGCGGGCCAGATCGAAGAGAGCGTCGTCTGGTGCGGGTACGAGGACGTGATCCAGACCGCCCGGGTGCTCCTCGGCGAGTCGGCGTTGCCGGTCGCGCGGTTCACAGGCCCTCGCCGCCTGCTCACCCCGCAGAACGTGGCGACAGTCTTGAAGACCGGCGGCTTCGGCACCACCTTCGTCAACCAGTTCCGCAAGATGCTCGGCCTCGGACCGCTCTCGGGCGCGGCCCTGACGAAGGCCGCCACGCTGACAGGAGCGTTGACGGGCAAGTCCTGACCCCGAGAGGCCCGGAGGAGGATGCCCTGCGCTCCCTCCTCCGGGCCCGTGGGGACGCCTGAACCCCAGGACGGAGCGGGCGGCTGGCGACGGGGCCACGAGCGGCCAGATGGGAATGGCATGAGCGAGCAGTTCCACGGCCGGGCTCCGGAACCGTCGACGCAGGGGGACGCGCAGACGGCCGTCGGCAACGGCCAGGTGGCTGCGCTGGTGGTGCGTGGCATCTCCAAGTCGTTCGACCGGACGAGGGCGCTCGACGACGTGGATCTCGAGATCCACCGGGGCGAGGTCGTCGCGCTGGTGGGCCAGAACGGGTCCGGCAAGTCCACGCTGGTCAAGATCCTCTCGGGCTACCACGAGCCCGAGGCGGGCGGCCAGCTCTCCGTCGACGGTGCCGACGTCCCCCTGCCGCTTCCCCCCGGCAAGTCGCACGAGATCGGCCTGAGCTTCGTCTACCAGGACCTCGGGCTCAGCGGCGGCATGACGGTGCTCGAGAACCTGAACCTGAGCGCACGTGTCCGACGCGGTCTCGGTGCCTGGTCCCCGATCTGGTGGCGACGTGAGCGACGCGCGGCGGCGGCGGTCTTGAAGCTCTACGGGGTCTCGCTCGATCTCGGCACCCGCGCCGGAGACCTCGCACCTGTCGACCAGGCACGCCTGGCGATCGTCCGGTCCGCCCACGACCTCCGCCAATTCCAGGCGAGCGCAGGCGACCGTTCCTCGATCCTCGTCCTCGACGAGCCCACGGTATTCCTGCCCGAAGAGGACGTCCGATTCCTCTTCGACCTCATCAGGACCATGGTCGGGATGGGCGGGAGCGTGCTCTTCATCTCACACGACCTCCCTGCAGTCAGGGAGATCGCAGACCGCACCGTGGTACTGCGCGACGGGCACAAGGTTGCCGAGGTGCTGCGCGGGGAGTTCGACGAGGAGGCGCTCGTGAACCTCATCGTCGGTGGGATGACGACGCGCAGGTCGGCCCCGCCACGAGAAGACACCCGTTCCGCCGGGGCGATGAGCCAGCCGTCGACCGAGGAGACCGAGCGCGCGCCCATCCCCTCGACGGCGTCGAGGCTCCCCCGCGACGGGCGCGCCATCTCGATCGACGGCCTCTCGGGCGGGCGCCTGCGCGAGCTTTCCCTCACCCTCGCCGCCGGTGAGATCGTCGGTGTCGCCGGTCTGATCGGGTCGGGGGCCGAGGACGTCCCGTACATCCTGTTCGGCTCCGAGCCTGCGACGGCTGGCACCCTCGAGATCGGTGGTGAAACGTTGTCGATCAAGGACCTCACCCCGAGCCGGGCGGTCCGCAATCGCCTCGCCCTGATCCCGGCGGACCGGAAGCAGTTCGGGCTCGGTCTCGCGCTCCTGGTCTGGGAGAACATGACGATGCTCATACAGGACGAGTACTTCCGGGGTGGGATCTTCCGGCGCGACGAGCTCGTCGCGATCGCCGAACGGGGCGTCGACGATTTCGGCATCAAGCCGCCACGTGTCGACGCGCGGACGAGCGACCTCTCCGGTGGCAACCAGCAGAAGCTGCTGCTGGCGAAATGGCTGCTCGCTCGGCCCCGATTGCTGATCGCGCACGAGCCCACCCAGGGCGTCGACGTGGGTGCCCGACGGGAGATCTACCAGCTCGTGCGGCGCGCCACCGACGGTGAGGGAATGGCCGTGGTGTGGGTCACCACCGACTTCGCAGAGCTCGAAGAGGTGTGCGATCGGGTGGTGATCGTGTCGCGAGGACGTCGATCCGGCGAGCTGCGGGGTGCCGAGATGACCGAGGACTCGATCAGCGCCGCGGTGCTCCGGCAGCTGGAGGAGGTGGCGTAAATGGCCACGACACTCGTGCAAGAGGTCGGGCCCGCTTCCGGCGCACCTCAGGGTGAGCCGAAGGTCGAGGAGACGCCAACGCGCGGCCACGCCCGTTTCGCGCACAGTCTCGACCGCTACGCGCTCATCATCGCGTTCATCGGGATCATCATCGGGTTCAGCGCCGCTGTCCCGTCGACCTTCGACACCGTCGCGAACCTCTCGAACATCCTCGGCGGCCAAGCGGTGCTGTTCATCCTCACCGTCGCCGTGCTGCTCCCCACGATCATGGGCGACTTCGTCGACCTGTCGCTCGGCGCCTCGCTCGGTCTCTCGGCCATGACGATCGCGGTCTTGAACGTGAACCACGGCGTTCCAATCGTCTATGCGTGCTTGGCCGGAATGGGCGCGGCGATCGTCGTCGGAGTGGTCAACACCGTCTTCGTCGTCTTCTACGGTAACAACCCGTTCATCATCACCCTCGGCACGATGACCGTCGTAGAAGGAGTCACCTACATCATCTCCAGCAACGCCACGGTTGGGGTCGTCTCTACCGGGCTTTCGAACTGGGTCTATACCAATACCTTCTTGTCGATCCCCCTCGAGTACTTCTACGCGCTCGCGATCTTCCTCGTCGTCTGGTACGTGCTGAGCTTCACGCCGGTCGGCCAGAAGGCGCTCGTCATCGGCCAGTCCCGAGAAGTCGCCCGTCTGAGCGGCTTCCACGTCGACCGCCAGCGGGCGTGGGCCTTCATCATCGGTGCAGCGATCGCAGGCTTCGCCGGCATCGCGTACGCCGGGACGTACGGCTCGGTCGACCCGACCGCCGGCAGCACGTTCATCCTCCCGGCGTACGCCGCGGTCTTCCTGGGTGCGACCGCGATCCATCCAGGAAGGATCAACGCCCTCGGCGCGCTCATCGCGGTCTACTTCCTCGCCGCCGGAACGGCAGGGCTGGAGCTCCTCGGCGCTCAGGCCTACATCCAGCAGATCTTCTACGGCGCCGCGCTGGTGGTCGCAGTGGCGCTCCCGACCGTGACGCGCAAACGGCTCTTCAAGAGGCGGAGGGCGCCGTCATGAACGGGACGCACCGCTTGCCGAGGTCGTCGGGAAGATGGTGCGTCTCGTGAGGCTCGAAGGCAAGGTGGCGATCGTGACCGGCGGTGCCCGCGGGATCGGTCGCGGGATCGCAGAGCGGTTCGCCGAAGAGGGCGCGGCGGTGGTCATCGGCGACCTTCTCACCGAAGAGGGTGCCCAGACGGCCGAGGCGATCGAGAAGGAAGGCGGGCGGGCCAGCTATCTGCGTACCGACGTGACCGTGCCGGGCGACCTCGACGCGCTCGTCGCGCTCGCGGAGTCGGCCTACGGCAAGCTGGACGTCGTCGTCCCGAACGCCGGCATCGCGATCGCGGGGGACATCGAGCACTTGACGGTCGACGACTGCCGGCGCCAGTTCGAGGTGAACTTCATGGGGACGTGGCTCACGTGCAGGCAGGCGCTCCCGGCGCTGCGCCGGAACGGCGGCGGCGCAATCGTCATCACCGCGTCGGCCGCGGCGACGCACCCGCTGCCCCAGAGCGGCCTCTACGGTCCGACGAAGGCGGCGATCGTGCTGTTCATGAAGAACCTTGCGCTCACCGTCGCAAAGGACCACATCCGGTGCAACGCGATCGCCCCTGGCCCGATCGTGACCGACCTCTACCACTTCACCGCTGCACAGGAGCAGGCTTTCGTCGACAGGTGGACGCCGGAGCTTCCGGTCGGTTTCTTGGGAACGCCGCTGGACGTGGCGAACGTCGCGCTGCTGCTCGCGAGCGACGAGGCCCGCTGGGTCACCGGCTCGGTCTACGCGGTCGACGGAGGGTTCAACACCTGAGTCGTGGTGGGACAGTGGCCGACGTCAGAGCCACGAGCGAGACGAACGAGAACGGAGCTACCGATGCGTGCAGCCGTGCTGGAGGCCCCCGAGCACCCCCTCCAGATCGAGGACCTGGCAGAGCCGTCGCCCGGCCCCGGCGAGGTTCTCGTTGCGACCACCACGTGTGGGGTGTGCCACACGGACCTTCACGTCATCAAGGGGGAGGTCGCCTTCCCCACCCCGGCCGTGCTCGGGCACGAGGTGTCGGGGGTCGTCACGGCGGTGGGGAGCGGGGTGGAGACCGTCGCGGTCGGCGACCGCGTGGTGGCGAGCTTCATCATGCCGTGCGGCTGGTGCCGTCACTGCGTCCGCGGCGCCGAGGACCTGTGCGAGACCTTCTTCGCGTTCAACCGGCTGCGGGGGACGCTCTACGACGGGCAGACGAGGTTACGGCGGGCCGACGGGTCGCCGGTGGCGATGTACTCCATGGGAGGACTGGCCGAGCGCTGCGTCGTCCCAGCCACCGACGTCTTCAAGGTGCCCGACCCCTTGACGTTGCGTGACGTCGCCACCCTCGGCTGCAGCATGTTGACCGCCTACGGCGCCGTCAACACGGTCGCCGCCGTGCGGCCGGGAGACGACGTGGCGGTGGTGGCCGTCGGAGGGGTGGGGTCTGCGCTGATCCAAATGGCCGCGATCTACGGCGCAGCGCGCATCATCGCGGTCGACGTGAACGAGGAGAAGCTGAAGGCCGCCGAAGCGCTCGGCGCGACCCACACCGTCGACGCCAGTGCGGTCGACCCGGTCGAGGCCGTGCGCGCCATCACGCAAGGACGGGGGGTGGCGGTCGCCTTCGAAGCGCTGGGCAGCCCCGCGACCTTCGCCTCGGCCTGCGGCATGGCCGACGACGGCGGCGCGGTGGTGGTCATCGGCATCGCACCGGCCGGAATGGCCGGGGCGGTCGACCTGTCCCGGTTGCCTCGCCGAAAGCTCCGGATCCTCGGGTCCTACGGTGGCCGGCCCCGCACGGACATGCCGGCCCTCCTGCGCCTCGTCGAGCGTGGCGTCCTCAGGCCGCAGGCGATGGTGTCGCGCCGCTTCTCCCTGGACGACGCCGACGCGGCCTACCAGGCGCTGGCCCGTGGCGAGATCGTGGGGCGCGCGGTGGTCGACATCGGAGCCGATCGATGAGCGGTGGCGCCCGTCGTACGGCGGACGCCGGGGCCGGGTCCCGGCCCCCCGGCGACGTCGCCACGATCGCCGAACCGAGCCGGTCCACTCCGCT
>JASHYA010000034.1 GCA_030043315.1 Acidimicrobiales bacterium | reverse complement strand
CCCGTGTAGTGCGTGTTGCGGGCGAACGTGGTCTCCTTGGTGACTGGATTGTAGGAGCTGATCACCCACGGTCCGTCGACGACCTTCCACAGCGGGTTGGTGGAGTAACTCGAACTGGTACGGAACTGGTCCATCAGGAAGGTCGTCACGGTTTTCGCACCAGCGGGCGTTGTCGCCTTGTTGCCGACGGGGCAAGTCGCGCACGTGCGGTCCCACGCCTGGGCCGGGATGGGCGTGATCCACTGCAACTGGTTCTCGGTGAACCAGCGGGGGTTGTAGCTGTGGTTCAGATGGAGGGTGAATGAGTATGTACTGGTGTAGG
Organism: Acidimicrobiales bacterium; assembly: GCA_030043315.1. Classification (GTDB taxonomy): domain Bacteria; phylum Actinomycetota; class Acidimicrobiia; order Acidimicrobiales; family RAAP-2; genus JAJYVT01. The sequence goes on along the minus strand of JASHYA010000034.1, from coordinate 16,761 downwards.
CGATGGAGGTGACATCTTTGGGCAAGAGCCCGGCAAACGCGTAGCACAAGGGCTGATTCGCCAGGATCTGGAAGAAGAAACGGACGTCTTTGGTGGTCACCGGCGTACCTGTCGTCCACTTGTAGCTGTGGTTCAGTGTGACGGTGACTTCGGTGTTTCCGTCTTTGTAGCGTGGCGCACTTGCCAGAGAGAGCTTGTAGTCCACGCCACCGTCTCCGGTCGCGTAGTACAGGTTTCGCCACGATCCGCCGGACGCACCGTACTGGTCGACCTCGCAGTTCGCCACTGTGTTGAACGGACCCAGGAAGTTGAAGGCTGTCCCCGGCCGCAGGGCGTAGACAGCGGTCCCTCCGTCGCGGACCTTCGAGTGGCTCGCTGACGAGATGCCAGCCGATCCGATCACCAACGACATGGTGATGGCGGCGACAGCCGCCCCGGTGCTCAGTAGCCGCCTGCCGGTGCGGCTCGCATCTCGAAGCCCGCGTTGTGTGCGAGGTCTCGGCGGCGAAACCGCGTGGTCAGGCATGCGATTTCGCTGAGCGACACTGCTGCGGCGACCCATTTGGTCCTCCCCCGGCTGCGCCCTTGCCACGACGTGGACAGACAGCCACGCGGGTCCGCGCGCCTCTATTCGGCGCGTACCCTACCATTGTGACGAAACGAAGTCAAGTATTGGCCAAGCGACGCCGAAATTCGGCCGGTGTGGAGCTCCGAGCGAACCGGTCGCGTCGATGCCGGACCTTCGGGTGGTGGCGAAGAAGCGTCGCGTGGGTGACGCGGACGTGTCCCACGTCTCGATCTCCCGGACCCCCGAGGGAAACATGCCGATGCATCCGGGCCGTGCACCTCGGCCTCCTCGGTAGTCACTCAACTACACGTCACGCACCTGAACGTTCGCTGCGAAAAGGGGCTGATATAGGTTTGTGGTTCGAAATGTCTGCGGAGGACAGGCCCCAAGAGGGTTTGGTGCCGAGCACCCGCCAATGACGAAAGGGAGAGCGCAATGAGCACGGGCCGTGAGCCGGACTTCACGCTCTCAGCCGGACCGACGGTGGCGTCGCCGAAGACGCTTGCAGCCCTCGCCTCACCGATCCTCTACCACTATGACCTGGCGCATGACCGCGCGCGGGCCGGAGCCGGAGCACCCCGCGGCCGTTCCCGGTCTTCGCTCGGTCCTTGAAGGGTTCCGCTGTCTCCGGGGTCGTCAGGCCCTGCAGGGCGCATACCTCGTCGACCTGTGCGGCACGCTCTTCGGGTTGCCGCGACCGGTGTTTCCCGCGCTCACCCGCGAGGTCTTCCACGGCGGTCCAGTGACCCTCGGGACCCTCTACGTCACCCCTGCGGCCGGCGCCCTGGCCGGCACCTCGCCGACCGTACCCTTCGCGCATCTCGGGTTCGCGGCGTCGGTGATCCACCGGGGAGCTCGCGACCACGACGCGGCCGCATTGCGTCGTGCGCTCCCTCTCACTCCTGCCCGCGAGGTCCCGTTGGTCATCCTCGCGGACCACGGCTTCCGGATGAACCCGTCGTGGGGCTTCGGTCTGAGGGTCGTTTCGTGCACGGTGGCACGTCGCTCGAAGAGTGCGTCGTGCCGCTGATCGTGGCCGTGAGCCGACGCAAGCTGGCTCGTCGCTCGTAGCGCGGCAACGGAGCGTCACACTCTGCGTCCGCGGACACGCGCAGAAGCACGCGCAAGGCGTGGATCGACCATCTCTTCCGTCGTCGCTCTGTGGCTCATGTCCCGCTCGGAGCTTTCCCACTTCCTGAACCTGCGGTACGAAGACTTTGGCGGACGGTCATCTCGGAGGCCGACGAGCGCGACTTTGGGATCGATCTGTGCGACGTAGCCTTGTGACAGCCGGACCGCGGCGGCCGAGCGTTGACGCCAGCCAGACAGGGGGAGTAGCGTCATCGAAAACGCTACCGGTAACGATGCCGAGCTTCGTCGAGGGACGGGACTCCGCAGGAGGGGGCGTGTTGTGGCTGGCATCGCGCGGCGAGGGGTTCTACAGCGGGTCCACCGGGTCGACGCTCCCTTGTACCCCCTCCCCGGTAGGGACTGGCGTCTCTGTGTCGGACCTGAGAACACCGGTGCGCAGCACCTGACTGTCGGGGTCGCGACGTTCCCGGAGGGCTCGGCGCCCGCCGGGCACGTACACGAACGAGAGGAGGAGGTCGTGTACATCCTCGGCGGGCATGGGCAGCTGGTGACGCCCGATGGGTCGGTCGACCTCGAGGCTGGGGATTCGGTTTACATCCCGGCTGGGCTCCACCACGCCACGGTATCGATCGGTCCCGGTCCTCTCGAGCTGCTGTCGATTTTCTCTCCGCCGGTGGTGCCCGGATCGTACGAGGCGAGAACCGGCACGTGAGCGCGAGCGTCGAGGAGGCAGATCTCCGGACGCTCGCCTGCGACGCACGTGAGACGGTGCTGCGTGCCGTGGCGAACGCGCGAGGCGGCCATCTCGGAGGGCCTCTGTCTGCTGTCGACCTACTCATCGCACTGTACTTCGGCGTGCTGCGGATCCGTCCCGAGGAGCCGACATGGCCCGAACGCGATCGCTTTGTGCTTTCCAAGGGGCACAGCTCGGTCGCCCTCTACGCGGTCATGGCGCTTCGCGGCTACTTCCCGCTCGAAGAGGTGATGACGTTCGACGCCATAAATTCGCGCCTGCAAGGGCACCCGGACATGACGGCGCTTCCCGGCCTCGACATGTCCACGGGGTCGCTTGGGTTGGGCTTCTCGGCGGGCGTCGGAATCGCACTGGGCGCGCAACTCAAAGGCAGCGGCTTCACCACCTTCGTGATGCTTGGCGACGGCGAGTGCAACGAGGGTACGGTCTGGGAGGGCGCGCACGTGGCCCATCGCTACCGCCTTGACAACCTCGTCGCCGTCGTCGACCAGAACGGGTTGCAGCAGTTCGGATGGTTGGATCCCAGCACGGGCCGACGGGTCCCCCCCTACGTGGGTGCCGAGCTGGCCGACCGTTGGCGCGCCTTCGGATGGCGGGTCTTGGAGGCCGACGGTCACGACCTTCGTACGCTCCCAGCCGTCCTCCAGGACGCGCGGGAGGGGTCAGGTGCCCCGACTGTCGTCGTCGCGCGCACCGTGAAGGGGAAGGGCGTTTCGTTCATGGAGGGCGACTACAGCTGGCACAGCCGCGTCCCCACCTCCGACGAGCTCGCGCGTGCCCTCGGCGAGATCGATGTCACGCGACGTACCCCTGAGCGCGTCCCGTGAGGCTGCCCGGCCCCGCTCTTCGCCAGGTGCTCGGCGAAACGCTCTCGGAGCTGGCCGGCAAGGACCCGAAGATCGTCGTGCTCGACGGCGACGTTGGTAGTTCGACGGGCGGGGCGGCGGTCGAGACCGCTCATCCGGAGCGCTACCTGCAGACGGGAATCGGGGAGCAGAACATGGTTGCGATGGCCGCGGGCCTCGCGACCGTCGGGTTTGTGCCGTTTATCACGACGTTCGCCTGCTTTGCCGTTGCCCGTGCGCTGGACTCGATCCGGGTCCTCGTCGCGCAGCCCGGCTTGCCGGTCACGATCGTCGGCGGGTACGCCGGACTCCTTACCGGCATGACCGGGAAGACGCACCAGATCTTCAACGACGTCGCGATCATGCGTTCTCTCGCCTCGATGACCGTCATCGCTCCGGCAGACCAGATCGAGACCCGCCAGGTCATCGAGCGTCTTGCGGCTCTGGATGGCCCCGCGTACGTCCAGATCACCAGGGAGCCTTCGTCGGCGATCTTCGACGAGGACTACCGCTTCGAGGTCGGTCGCGCTGTCACGGTGCGGCACGGCCACGACCTCGTCCTGATCTCGACTGGCGTGCAGACGACGCGGGTGGTCGACGCCGCCGAGCTCCTGGCTGAGCGTGGTGTGAGCGCGGCGGTCCTGCACTGCCCCACCATCAAGCCGATTGACGAGACTTCCCTCGTCGAGGCCGCGCTCGGGGCGGAGCTCGTCGTGACTGTTGAGGAGCAGAGTGTGCTCGGCGGGTTGGGAGGTGCGGTCGCCGAGGTGCTTGCCGACAAGGCTCTCGTGCCCGTGAAGCGACTCGGCATCCAGGACTGTTACGGAGAGAGCGGCCCCAACGAGGCGCTCCTGGAGAAGTATCGCCTCTCCGCAGCACGCGTCGCGGACGACGTGGAGCAACTGCTTTCGACGATCCACAGCCGGAACGAGCCGGCCATTGAACGGTCCCGGTTGGACGACGACTGATGAGTGAGATCCGCCGCGTCTCGCTTCAGGCGGTCACGAGTGGATATGGATGTCGCGAGTGTCGGAAGGCCGCCGCTCCAACGGTCCGACGGAACGTACGATGACCAGAGACAATGACGGTCGCGGGAAGCAGGCGGTCGTCACCGGTGCCGCGAGCGGCATCGGCCGTGAGACCGCACTGCGGCTCGCCCGGGACGGGTTCTCCGTCGGTGTCGTCGACCGAGACACGACCGCCGCCGAGGAAGTTGCCGACGTGATTCGGTCGTCGGGCGGGGACGCCGTCGCCGAGCAGGCAGATGTGCGTGACGAGGCTCAGGTGGCGAGCGCGTTCTCTCGGATCTGCGAAGGAAGGGGGCCGTTCTTCGCGCTGGTGCATTCGGCGGGCATCCTTTCCACGTCGCCCCCACTGGTGCTCGGCGAGGACGAGTGGCGCGAGGTGATCGACGTAAACCTCACCGGTACGTTCCATTGCGACCGAGCGGCCGCCAGGCTCATGGTCGACGCAGGCAACGGAGGCAGGATCGTGAACATCGCGTCGGTCCACGCCCAGGCGCCCGGGCGAGGGCTCGCCGCATACGATGCCAGCAAGGGGGGAGTTTGGATGTTGACGCGTAATTTGGCCCTCGAGCTCGCGCAGCACCAGGTGACGGTCAACGCGATCGGGCCTGGACTCATCGTGCACACGACACTCGGGGGCGGCACCAGTGAGGAGTACCTCGATCGCACGGTCCCCACGATCCCGCTCGGGCGCGCTGGTGAGCCCTCAGACGTCGCCGGAGTCGCGTCGTTCCTCTGCTCGCCCGACGGTGCCTACGTGACCGGGTCCATGATCTACGTCGACGGCGGCATGCTCCTTACCGCACACACGTAGACAGACGTAGACAGATAATGCACTGGAGCCTTTCCATCATCGAGGTCGGGGTGATCCCCGACGTGCCGCTCGCCGCTCATGTGCCGGGGACGCCGCCCGAGGTCCTTGTCGCGCTGCCCTGTTACTGCTTTCTCCTCACCGATGGTTCGCACCATGTGCTCGTCGATACGGGTGCGGACGCGCGATCTTCGGCCATCGCGGGCCTCGACATCGAGGGCGACACCCGCGAGCTCCTCGCCGAGGGGTTGCAAGGGTGCGGGGTGGAGCCCGACGACGTGACACTCGTCGTCCACACCCACCTTCACTACGACCACGTGGGCAACGACTCGTGCTTCCCAAGGGCCGAAGTCGTGGTGCAACGGACGGAGGTGCGGTGGGCAACCGGGTCGGACCGCGGGCCGTACTACGTCGAAGTCCCCGCGCTCCTCGACGCGCTCGGCGAGCGCGTGCGCCCCGTCGAAGGGGACATCGAGCTGCTTCCCGGTCTTCAGGTGCTGTGGAACGGCGGTCATACCCCGGGACACCAGTCGGTCCTCCTCACCACCCCTTCCGGTGGTGTCTGCGTCTGTGGCGACATCGTGCCGATGAAGGTCAACACCGGGGTCGTGGGCTCGTCGTGCCCCCGATCTGCGGAAGCCGAGCAATTCCTCACGATCGCCCGGGCCGCCGGTTGGGAGATGATCCCGAGCCACGACCCTGAGCTGCGTGCCCATCCCGCGTGTGTTGGCAAAGGTTGAGTGGTGAACGGAGCGATCTTCGAGCTCACTGGCTTTTCCGTGTCTCCACGGAGGTTCCTGCAGTGAAGGATGATCACCTGCTTGGCAACACGAACGAGCTCGTGAGCGACTACCTCCGGAGGACCGAGCGCTCACGAGCGCTGCACGACCGGTTCAGTCGCGTGATGCCCGGCGGACAGACGCGCACGATTGTCCATTTCGACCCTTATCCAGTCGTGCTCGTCGGCGGGGAGGGTCCCGTCGTCCGTGATGTGGACGGCCACGAGTACGTGGACGTTCTCAACAACTACACGTCCCTCGTCCATGGGCACCGACACCCCGAGATCGCCGAGGCAGTGTGTCGGGCACTTGTATCCGGGACGGCGTTTCCCGCTCCGCATCTGAGCCAACTCGAGCTCGCCGAGATGCTCTGTGCGCGGTACCCCGCTGCCGAGCAGGTTCGCTTCACGAACTCGGGGTCCGAGGCGACGCTGCTCGCCCTGCGCATTGCACGGTTGGCGACCGGCCGGCCTGTCGTGGTGGCCTTCGAGGGCGGCTATCACGGGTCCGTTCCAGAGCTTGCCGACGGTGGCACGGACCTGGTCCGCGTCCGGTACAACGACGTGGAAGCGGTCGAGTCCGCGTTGGGGCCGTCCGTCGCTGCAGTCATCGTCGAGCCGTTCTTGGGGAGCGGGGGGGTGGTACCTGCGGCTCCCGGTTTTCTGGAAGCTCTCCGCGCTCGTGCGGCCGCCGTAGGGGCGTTGTTCATCCTCGACGAGGTGCAGGCGCTTCGGAACTCCTTCGACGGCATGCACGGCAGCCTCGCTCTCTCCCCGGATCTCGTCCTGGTTGGCAAGATCGTGGGTGGCGGCTTTCCGGTTGGTGGGGTTCTCGGGCGAGCCGAGCTGCTCGCGTACACTGACTCACGTCATCCGCATGCCCTTTCGCACTCGGGGACGTTCAACGGCAACGTCGTGACCACCACCGCGGGGGTCGTGTCGCTCCGGATGCTGGACGCCGGAGCGATCAAGCGGCTCAACGAGCGTGCTGGGGTGCTCGCCGAGGACATCGAGTCGGCGGCCGCACGTGCCGGCGTGCCGGCGGTCGTGAGCAGGGTCGGCTCGATCCTGCAGGTGCACCTGGCGGGCGAGTACCCGACGGCCGCAGCCAACGCCGGGCCGGTGGAGGGCCGGGCTCTCGCCGCGGTCCATCTCGCGCTCCTGCTCGAAGGCGTATACGCGTCGCCGCGCGGGATGCTCAACCTGTCGACCGCGATGACCGACGAGCACCTCGGGCGGGTTACGTCAGGCTACGAGCGCGCCTTCGCACGGATGCGCGACGTGGTTCCGGAGTCGGTGGCGGCCGGGGGAATACGTTGACCGGTCCGGGCGTCAGCGGGCTCGACCACTTGCTCAGGGCCGACCTCTTGCGGCCGCCGACGGTCTTCGTCCGGGGAGAGGGAGTCGAGCTCGTCGACCAGGACGGACGGCGCTATCTGGACGCCGCCTCCGGCGTCGGCGTGGCATGCCTGGGCTATGGAGTGGTCGAGGTGGTCGAAGCGATGCGTGCCCAGGCCCAACAGCTTCCCTACGTCCACGCCCTCCGATTCGAGTCGCTCCCCGCCCGCGAGCTCGCCGCTCTCGTCTCGACCGTCGTGCCCGGGGAGCTCGACCGGGTCTTCTTCGTGTCGGGCGGTTCCGAGGCGAACGAGAGCGCCTTCAAATTCGCCCGGCAGTACTGGGTCGAGCGTGGCGAGCCGGAGCGGTGGCGCGTGATCGGTCGGTGGCCGAGCTTCCACGGGAACTCGCTCGCCACGCTGGCGGCCGGCTGGCACGCCATCCGCAGGAAGCGCCATGCGCCACTCCTCCTGCCCTTCCCCCACGTCGAGACCCCGAACCAATACCGCGGATGCGGTCACTGCGTCCGCGCGGGAGGCTGCACGCTCGAGTGTGCCGAGGAGCTCGAGCGCCGGATCCTCGAGGTCGGAGCCGAGTCGGTCGCCGCCTTCGTCGTCGAGCCAGTCGTCGGGGCCGCCGCTGGGGCGCTGACTCCCCCTGAGGGCTACTTCCAGCTGGTCCGAGACATCTGCGACCGCTACGGGGTGCTGCTTATCGCAGACGAGGTGTTCACCGGGTTCGGCCGTCTTGGGCGGTGGTTTGGCGTGGAGCGCTTTGACGTCCAGCCCGACGTCCTCGTCTTCGCCAAAGGCGTCTCTGGCGGTTACACCCCGCTCGGGGGGTTCGCGGTGCGCGCCGAGCTCATCGAGACGTTTGCGGAAGGGTCCGGACGCTTCGAGCACAACTTCACGTACGCGGGTCATCCCGTTGCCGCCGCGGCGGGCGCGGCCGTGCTGAAGATCCTGATCCGGGAACGGCTGGTGGAACGAGTCGCCGCGCTCGAGGCGCCGTTCTTCGAGTCGCTTCGCGGCGCTCTCCGGGACGTCGACCTTGTCGGGGACATACGCGGGTGCGGGTTCCTGGCAGGAGTGGAGCTGGTGTCGGACAGGGTGACGAAGCGCCCCTTCCCCGCGTGTGCGGAGACGGCGGCAGCCGCCGCTCGCTACGCCATGGAGGAGGGGGTCATCGTCTACCCCTGTAGCGGCGGAGTCGATGGCGAGGAGGGCGACTACCTGCTCTTGATGCCGCCCTTCGTGTCGACGGCCGAGGAGCTCGCCGAGATGGTGGCGAGACTCCGGCGCGCATTGCAGCGGCTCAGCGAAGCCGGAAGGTGAGAGATCCCGGTCCTCCCATCGGTGCGGTGAATCCCAGTCGAAGACCTGAGACGTCGGATCGTCGCTCCGCAGAACCGCGACCGAATTGGGGCAGCAAGACCTCGAGAGATGCCCACCAGAGGCCTAACCGGAGAACCACAGACGGGAGAACCCGTCAGACTGGCACGCCGGGCGCGACAATGCATCCGTGAGCATCCCGAGGGAAGAGCGAGGTCCGACGATCATCGATGTCGCCAATCTGGCGCAGGTCTCGGTCTCGACCGTCTCACGGGTCGTGCGCAAGCACGCGGACGTGAAGGATGCGACCCGCGCCCGCGTCCAGGCCGCCATCGACTCACTCGGCTATCAGCCTTCCCCCATCGCGCGAGCGCTCGTCGCAGGCCGTTCCCGGCTCCTCGCGCTCCTCGTGAGCGACATTGCCAACCCCTTCTATCCACAGCTCGCCCGCAGCGTCGAACAGGAGGCGAAACGCGGCGACTACACGGTCGTGATCTGCAACACCGACGATCGTGCGGGGGAGACGCGACGGTACCTCGAGCGCCTCCTCCTGCAGGGGCTGGACGGTGTCATTCATGCGTCCGTCTCCTCCGACGAGGCGGTCGTTCACGAGCTGCTCCCGGACAGACGACGGGTCGTCTTCACGAACCGGCCACCGACCGATCCGCAGGCGAGCTACGTGGTGTCCGACAATGGGGGAGGAGCCGAGGAGCTGACGCGCTACCTGCTCTCGATCGGGCACCGGCGGATCGGTTTCATCGGTGGGCCCAACTTCGCGACGAACGCTGTCGCACGTGTCGACGGGTTTCGACGCGTAATGGCCGAGGCGGGGGAGCCCGAGCCGCTCGTCGCTGAAGGCGATTTCTCGGCCGAGCACGGTGGCAAAGCCGCGCTCGTCTGGAGCGACAGTCCGCATCCGCCCACGGCGCTGATCGCGGTGAACGACTCCGTTGCGCTCGGCGCGCTCGAGGCGCTGATCGATCGGGGGCTCGACGTCCCCGGCGACGTGGCCCTCGCCGGCTTCGACGGCGTCCAGCTCGCCGCTTCGCCGCTCGTCAACCTCACGACGGTCGACCAGCACATCGACCGGATGGGGCGGCGCGCCGTCAGGATCCTCCTGCGCCAGCTCGGTCGCCAAGCGCGTCCGCCTGCGGCGGAGGTGCTCCCGACCCAGCTCCTCGTTCGAGGCAGCACCGACCCCACGCTGCGGCCGCCGCTTCAGGGGCTCGTTCGGCGACGCGACGCGGTGCCTTCACACGGCGGACAGCAGGGCCGAGGGGAGCGGGCTACGTGAGTCCGCCGCCGTTCCTGCGTGGTGTGGGCGACGGCGACGCGGTGGTGCGCAACCGGTAACGATACGGTCCCGCCCGTTCAGAGCCGGCCGGAGGAGCTGTTTGACGCGATTCGACCGAACGGATACGTTTTCTGAAAACGTTACCGATATGGCTTTCGGCGCTGGCCGCCGAAGGCGGTTGGGGGGTGCGCGTGGGCCCGTCCGGCGCCGAACGAGGAGTTCCCGAGCCGGTCGACCTACTGCTTCGTGGTGGCACCGCCGTCACCATGGATGCCGCGGGGACGGTGGTCCCCGATGCGGTTCTCGCGGTGAAACAGGGAAGGATCGCCTGGATCGGACCATCATCGGAGGCGAACGGGCGTTTCACCGCAACGCGGACGATCGATGCAAGCGGCCATTTCCTGCTTCCCGGCCTCGTCGACACGCACTTTCACACCGGTCAGCAGCTCTTGAGGGGGAAGCTCGCTCAACTCGCGCGACAGCGACAGCTGAAGATCCCGATCTGGCGCAACTACCTCATCCCCTTCGAATCGGCGCTGAGCGAGGAGGACGTGCACCTCTCCGCGCTCGTCGGGTATGGCAACCTACTCTCGGTCGGCACCACCTGCTTCGCAGAGGCAGGTGGTCCCTTTCCGGAGCAGATGGGTCGCGCGGCGCGTGAGATCGGCATCAGGGGGATCATCGCCAGGTCCACGATGGACGACGCCGATGGCCTGCCCGAGGGCGCTACCCTCACGACCGCTGAGGCGATTGAAGAGAACCTGCGGCTCGTGAAGGACTGGGGCGTGCCGTCCGAGGACAACCGGGTCGGCGCGTGGCTCGCGCTCCGGCAGTTGATCGTCTCCTCACCGGAGCTGTGGGACACCTTCGCGGACGCATCGAAGGAGACGGGGGCACGCATCCACATCCACCTCGCTGAGGGCACGTACGAGGTCGACTACGCCGCGGAGCACTGGGGCAAACGGCCGGTCGAGCACCTGGAGGCGACCGGATTCCTGGGACCAGGAGTGCACGCGGCGCACTCGGTCCTCCTCACGGACGACGAGCTCCGGATGTACCAGTCGAACAGGGTCAGCGTCGCGCACTGTCCGATGGGCAACTTCCTTATCGGCCCTCCCAAGATCCCGCAGATGCTTCGCCTCGGGATCGACGTGGGACTGGGCACCGATGGCGCGTCGACCGGGAGCCTCGATCTGTTCCAGGCCATTCGCGCCTCGTGGGTCGCGCTGCAAAGCAACTTTTCGACGCCATGGCATGCACGTGGCGAGGTCTCCCTCGAAGCACTGTTCGCAGCGTCGACGATCGGAGGCGCAAGAGCGCTCGGGCTCGGCGAGTGGACCGGGAGCCTCGAAGGTGGGAAGCGTGCCGACGTGATCGTCGTCGAGTCACGGACATGGGATCTCCAGCCCGTCACGGACGTGACGTTCACCGTCGCTAGGAGCCTCACGGGCCGGGACGTCGACACCGTTGTCGTCGATGGGAAGGTCGCCCTCCACCATCGCGAGCTCGTGTTCGTCGACGAGGAACGACTGCGGGCGCGAGTCGCGGAACGGCTCCCCGTCATCATGAGCAGGTTCGAGACACTGATTGGAGCGGCGTGATGCCGTGAGGCAAAGTAGGAATGAACGAAGGAAGGGGGGTTCCATGCATCCAACCAAGGACGATGGCCATAACTCGGGCGGCCCAGAGCGATCCGGGGAGCTACGCCTGACCCGACGAGAATTCAGCAAGCTCGCGCTCGGGGGCGTGGCCGGGTCGATCGCAGCAGGTGCCTTTGCGACGGCCGGCGCGACGGGAACGGCGGGTGCGAGTACGGCGACGGTCCGGAAGAGCTTGCAGAGCGTGACGCTGCAAACCAGCTGGGTGCCGAACCCCGAGTTCGGCTCCCTCTACGTCGCCGAGAAGAAGGGCTACTGGACGAAGAACGGGCTGCAGGTCACGCTTCTGCCAGGTGGGCCCAACGTCGCATTGTCCGCCGTCGTGGCATCGGGCAAGGCGTTGGTGGCCATGGACTCGGTGACAGCGGTCGCGGAGGCGAACCTGTCGGCCCACAGCCAAAAATTCCGCATCATCGGTGCCGAATTCCAGATCTCGCCGTACGCGATTGTCTCGCTCGCCTCGAAACCCCTTCGCAAGCCCGCCGACCTGAAGGGAACGAAGATCGGCGTCGCAGCAGGTGACGTGACCAGTTTCAAGGCGTTCCTGAAGATCACCCACGTGCCCGAGAGCTCCGTCACGATCGTCCCGATCAGCTTCACAACGACGCCGCTCACGAGCGGTCAAGTCGACGGACTGGTGGTCTTCTTCACCACACAGTCAGTCTCGCTGCAGGTGGCGGGCCACAAGACCGTCACAATGATCTGGGCCGACTTCAATTTCAACCAGTACCAGCACTGCTACTTCACCCTCACGTCCTCGTTGCAAGACAAGAAGAAGGAGCTCGTGGATCTGATGGCCGGAGTCGTGGAGGGAGCCGAGTTCTACTCGAAGAATCCTGCGGCCACGATCAGTCTCGTACAGAGCTACTACAAGTCCTCGGGCGTGATCACATCGAAAGGTGCGGAGCTGGCGGCTCGCAAGTACGCCGAGATCATGGTGAGCCACACAACGGACCTTCACGGGCTGCTGTGGATGGGCGAGGCACATCAGAACCTCGAGACGATGGCTGCCGCCGGCATAACTGGCGTCCCAGCGAGCATCTTCACAAACAGGATCCTCGAGGCGGCATACAAGTTGTTGAAGTGAGGAAGCAAGGATGAACCTTGCCGCGGACATGGACCACCCGACGGCCGGAGGCGTGGTGATCCAGGGACTGCAGAAGTCCTACCGTGTTGGTGGCCGATCGTTCGAGGCGCTTCAAGAGATCAGCTTGACCGTGGCCTCACGCAGCTTCACCTCGCTGGTCGGGCCATCCGGCTGTGGCAAGTCCACGCTCTTGCGGATTCTCTGCGACCTCGAGGCGTTCGACGGCGGCCGCGTCGAGATCGACGGGTGCCCACCACACCTGCTGCGCCAGCGCCACGCCATCGGTCTCGCGCTGCAGGATCCGGCCCTGCTTCCGTGGCGAACGGTGCGTCGTAACATCTCGCTGCCGTTGGAGCTGGCGCGGGAGCGCGTGAGCTCGGCCGTGGTGGACGAGCTGATCGCGCTCGTCGAGCTCGAGCACTTCGCAGACGCGCGCCCCGCACAGCTCTCAGGAGGCATGCGTCAGCGCGTCGCGATCGCTCGCGCACTGATCTCGAACCCTCAGCTCCTGCTGCTCGACGAGCCTTTCGGTGCTCTCGACGAGATGACTCGGCAGCGGCTGAATCTCGAGCTGCTGCGAATATGGACGGAGCGGCCGACGACGACCGTGCTGGTGACGCACTCGATGCAGGAAGCGGTCTTCCTCGCCGACCAGGTCGTCGTGATGTCGGGAAGACCTGGAACCATCCTTGCGGTCCGTTCGGTCGACCTCCCGCGGCCGAGGACTGTTTCCGTGCTGCGCAGCCCCGAGTTCCACGCGATCTGTGACGAGCTGCTGGAGAAGCTCTTCTCGGGGGGCACCCGGGCACAGCCGGTGGAGGAGACCGTCGGGTGATCGACGTGCCTGGCCAACCCCGACCCCGCCTCTCTGGATGAGCGTGCGTCGCGTTGTCAGGCGGTGGGGCGGCACGGCAGGCCTCGCCCTCCTGATCCTCCTGGTGTTGCAGGTGCTCGGCGAGTGGGTGCTCGCCGGGAAAGGCATCATCGCCGCGCCGACCCACGTCATCGAGGCTCTCTGGGACGACCGGGCACTGTACGGAGCCAACGTCCCGACAACGCTGGAGACGGCTGCAAAGGGATGGGCCGTCGGCAATGCGGCGGCGATCGTGGTTGCAGGGATCGCGCAGTCCGTTGCCTGGACCGAACGCCCGGCGCTCCTCCTGGGGTTGACCGTTTTCAGCATCCCGGGCGTCGCGCTGGCACCGGTCCTCGAGGTGACCCTGTCCGGAAACGCGCCCGGGTCGGTGTTGGCCGGCTTCTTCGTCTTCTTCCCGACGCTCATCCTCACCCTCCTCGGGCTCCGCCAGGCAGACCCAGGAGCGTTGCTCGTCGCGCGCGCCTACGGCGCCGGACGGTGGAGGACGCTGACCAAAGTCCGGGCGAGAGCTGCCCTCCCGGGGATCGTGACCGGGCTCAGCATGACCGTTCCCGCCGCCCTCGTTGGGGCCATCCTCGGCGAGTTCATCGGGGCGAGCAGCGGGCTCGGCGTCATGCTCATCGACGCGATGTACGGCGCCCAGGTCGATCTCGTATGGGGCGTGGCCGCGGTGACGACGGCGCTCGCATTGGCTGGGTACTACATCGTTCGGTACGTCGGGCGACTCCTCAACCCCTGGAGCCCGCCGCTCGACGCGTCAGCGACCGCGAGTGCGCTGGACCTGACGAGGCGCGACGGCCGCTCTCGGCTCGTTCGGATCATCGAGACCCTCGCGTCGATCGGTCTCATTCTGCTGGTCTGGTGGGCTGCGATCCCGGTGTTCCACCTCTCGGACTACGTGGTCAAGAATCCCGGAGACGTGGTGAACTACCTCGTAGGAAGTTCCGGATCGGCCGTCCTCTCACAGATCGGCATAACGCTCGCCGATGCAGGACTCGGTTTCTGCGTCGGCATCGCAGTCGGGTGGGTGCTCGGGGTACTTTTCGTGGTCTCCCCAGCGACGGGACGTGCCGTCTTGCCGATCGCGTTCGTCGTAAGCTCCATCCCGGCAATCGTGTTCGTGCCGATTGTCACGCTCCTGCTCGGCCGGGGAAGTCTTTCCGCGGGAGCGATTGCCGCAATCGTGACGTTCTTTCCGGTTCTCGTCAATACGATGTTCGGGCTGCGCTCGGCGTCCGGCGATACGCTTCTTTTCTTCCGCGCGCACAATGCGTCGCTGTGGCAGACGCTCTGGCGACTTCGATTGCCGATCGGGATGCCGGCGATGCTGGCTGCCGCCCGCATCTCTGCTCCCCTCGCCGTTCTGGGTGCCACCCTCGCGGAGTGGCTTGCCACCGGACGCGGACTCGGCTACCTGATCGTAACGGCGTTCGTCAACTCCAATTACACACAGATGTGGGCGGCGGCCGTCGTCTTGACCATCCTTTCGATCGTCTTCTATTCGGTGCTGAGCGTGGTGGAGCAGGTAGTGCTCCGTCGGTTGGGCGTCGCTGGCGCACCCTCATCTGGCCAGCGAGCATGGCACACAGTGCTTGCGCGCATCGGGGGCAGGCGCGAGCGTGCGCCGGAAGAGACCCCCCAGCTTGGGAACGCCTGGTTCGAGGCACATTGATGCGGTGGGACTCTTCCGATCCGGTGACGTGCCGATTCGAGGAAGTTCGTCTCTTAGAAGGAGCGTGGAGCGTTGAGTGCAGCTAGGCAGAATCCCGCGAACGATTCGGGCTCGCTTCTCCGCCGGGCTCCCAAGGTCGACCTCCATGTCCACCTGATCGGTTGCGTCCGGAGCGGTACCGTCGGCGAGCTCGCGAAGAAGCACAACATCGAACTGCCCATGCCGGCCAATGAGCTCTATGAGCACATCAACAGCGACCCGCTGCCCGAGGAACACGATCACGGTCCATGGTTCGGCTTGCTCCGTGTGTACGACGACATCTGTGCGTGCCTCAGGGACCAGGAGGACTTCGCACGGGTGTCGTACGAGGTGATCGAGGACGGATTGAGGATCAACAACACGAGATACCACGAGTTAGCCTTCAGCCCGAGCGTCCATTTCGGCCACGGCGTTAGGTATCGAACGATGGCCGACGGCCTCGTCGAGGGAATCCGGGCAGCGGGCACCGACTACGGCGTCCGGGCATCGGCCATCGTGGCGGTCGATCGGGAGGACACGGGGGACGTGGCACGGGCCATGCTGGAGGAGGTGGTCGCCTACCCCAGGGAGGAGATCGTCGGAGTCGGGCTCGATTACGAAGAGACTGCCGGTCCCCCCGAGCAATTCGCCGACGCGTTCGTGCTGGCCAAGCGACGTGGCCTACATCGCACCGCGCATGCAGCGGAGCATGATCCGTGGGCGCGAAATGTCACGACCTGTCTTGACGCCCTCGGGTGTGAGCGGATCGACCATGGCTACCATGTGCTGTCCGACCGACGAGTCGTCGCCAGGTGTCGGGACGAGGGCATTCCCTTCAACGTCATTCCGACCACGAGCCGTCGAGCGACCCGCAAATGGCGACTCGGCGCGATCCGCGAAATGCTCGCCAGTGGTCTCTTCGTCACGATCAACTCGGACGACCCAGCGCTCTTCGGGTTCTCCCTCAACCAGGAGTACCTGTTGGCGCATGCCGGTGACGGTCTCGACCTCAACGTGGACGAGTTGCTTGACATCAGTGTCCGGGCGATCGAGGCGTCGTTTCTCGATCACGTCGACAGGGCCAAGTACGTGCGGGAATTCACCGAGTGGCGTCAGGCACACGCGGGCAGATGACCAGAGCATCCAGGAACAAGGACGTTGGTGATGCCGGAATTGTCCGTGTCGCAGCAACGTCCCGACCACACGACGTATCCACGGCTTCGACACCCCCTCCCCGGGCGTCTCGACGCGAGGCAGTTGCCGCGGCACGGGGGGATCGGCCCTTCGACGTCTTGGTCACCAACGGTGCAGTTCTCGACGTCGGCACTTGCGAGCTCCGCCGCGCGGATGTCGGCATGGTGGGCGAGCTGATCGCCAGCGTCCACCCGACCGGGTCCCGAGTGGATGCGCGAACGGTCGTCGACGCTACCGGCGAAGTAGTCTGCCCCGGTTTCATCGACATGCACGTGCATTTCGAGAGCTCGATGCTGACCCCGGCGTCGTACGCCGCTGCGGTCTGCCCAAGGGGTACGACCACCGTTCACTGCGATCCGCACGAGCTGGCGAACGTCGCGGGGCTCGACGGTGTTCGTTACGCCATCGATGCCAGCAGG
>JASHYA010000336.1 GCA_030043315.1 Acidimicrobiales bacterium | reverse complement strand
GCCGCCTGTCCTGCTCCGCCGGCTACGAGGGCCGCAACGACAGCGCCGAGGGCAATGCCCCCGCATCGCGCGCGCCTGTTATCCCCTTCGAAAGGCGCGATCCCCATCGCGGCCCCCTTCGTCCCCACTCACATGAGGAACCGGGAACCGCCGGTGTGGAATGTGCTGCGCACGACACCCGATTCGGCGGTCCGGCTGACTCAGTGAGCCCCGTGACTTTGCGTCCCCGCCTCGCGGCGGGTTTGCCCTTTCGTCGGCGCCGCTGCTGCGAGCACCGATCGAGTAGCAATGCTACCGAAGGGCATCGCGAGCTGGCAAGCGGCCGTGCGGCGGTTCGGTCGGCCGAGCCCCGTCGGCGCCGATCGATTGGCCATGTTCCGGTCGCGTGATCGCACTCGACTTGGCGCGATACCCCAATCGTTCGGTGCGCTAACCGTGGGCCATTTCCGTCGAGTCTCGACCTCTAGTTGAGACTGAGTCGCGTGGGGCTGTTGTCCAGGCTGAGGTCGTCGGCCGGGGAGTCCGGAGGCGCCCGGAAACCGACGGCGTGGGGCCGAGAGCCCCCCGGCGATCCGGCGAACGGCCGGCCATTTCCGGGGCGAAACCACCGCGGTTGTTGACACGCGTCAGCAACAGGTTCGCGTGGTTGTCCGAGTCTTGATATACGGCTGATGGGGACTTGATTGGCCTTGACCAGGCTGTCTTGCGATTGGCGACAGACGCCATACGGCAAGCGGACTGCAGCTGGCGCGGCTACCGGGCTCCGGTGGCCGGGGTCGGGGGCAAGCCGGCCGACAGCGGGCGGAGGAACTAGGGGAATGGGTAAAGGATCGAAGCTCGAACTGAGCCCGCGCCGTATGCGGGTCCGTCGTGCCGTTCGGTTGGTTCTCGCACTCGCGGCGACCGTGTCGGGAGGTCTCGCGGTATCCGCGGTGACTGCGGCGGCCCCCACGTCGGCCGCGGCGACGACAAGCGGTGCGACGTCGCAGTCATCCAGCTCCCCGGCCGCGAAGCTCAGCTCGGCGCTGTCGTGCTCGAACATCTACGCAGTCGAGACGACCGGGGGGCTCTACAAGGTCTCTCTGACAACCACCCATCACACGGCGACCTTGACATCCACCGGCGTGACGCTGGGGTCGTCAGGCGAGGAGATGAACGCGCTGGGCATCGCCGCCGGGGGTGCGGGGGCGTACGACGTCAGCATGGACCCATCGGGGAGCTCGCACACCGTCACAGTCTTCTGGGACACGACCACAGGCACAGGTCATGCTTCGGCACCCGCGCTGTCCGGGGGGGACGTCATCGGCGGCGCCAATGACCCCGCGAACGGGCTCTTCTACTACATGGAGCCGATGACGACCTCGAGTACGGAGTACGAGGCGATCTTCGCGTTCACAACCAAGACAAAGAAATCCATCGGAGAGGTCGCCACGGTGCCGTTGCAGGCGGACGGGCTCGACGCCGGCGACATCACCTTCGACCAGCAGGGCGACCTGTGGATCCTCGAGGGCGACGCGGAGGGTGGGACGAGCAGTCCCGGTTACGTGGTCGAGGTCCTCGCCTCCAAGGTCCCCTCGACGACGGCCTCGACGATCCCCTCGCTCACGACACGCAAGCAGATCGCACACACCACCGCATCGGGCGGCGACTTCTACAACGGTCTCGCCGGGGGTACGACAGGCGACCTGTTTGCCAACCGCTCGACGACACGTTCCGGGGCCATCGTGCCGGTCAACCCCGACGTCGACACAACAGTGGGCACGGCGTACACCTACAGCTCCACCAGCGAGGTGGACGACCTGGGGAACTGCGCCTACACCGGCACCCTTCAGGTGGAGAAGGACATCCTTGGTCGGGTGGCGCCCGACGACCAGTTCAAGCTGTCGATCACAAGCACTGTCTCCGGTACCCAAACCGGGACCACCAAGGGCACAAAGCTCGGGCTGGAGACCACAACACCGTCGGAGATCGCCGGACCGATCACCGGGATCCCCGGAGACTCCTACACCGTGTCGGAGGCCGCTGCGACAGGCGCTGTCCTCGCCAACTACATCAGCAGCTACACCTGCAAGAACGCCGCCAAGACAACAGCGATCGTCGCTACAGGATCAGGGACGAGTACGACGTTCACATTCCCCGCCACGGCGGTGGGGTCGACGACCGGCGCCAGGGTGACGTGCGTCTTCACGAACAAGCCCGCGGTGAGCCTCACAACCACGCCGCCGGCCGCAGGGGCGTTCGGCACGTCGTTCAACGACGCAGCGACGGTGACCGGGATCTCAGCGAAGGGGGTGCCCACCGGGAGCGTCACCTTCACCTTCTGCAAGGAGACACCGGCCGGCACCCCGTGCACCGGGGGTGCAACCGTCGGCACCCTGACGTCGACGACAACCACGAACGTCAAAGAGACATCGACGAACCTCAAGACGACCTACACGTTGCCGAAGACAAAGGCCGAGACGCCGGGCGCAGTGGGCACGTACTGCTACAACGCCTCCTTCGCCGGCTCCGGCAACTACAGCGGCGTGACCCTGACCAAGCAGTCCGACACAGAGTGCTTCACAGTCACGAAGGCCAAGACCACGACCTCGACCACAGTCACCCACAGTGGCGGGTCGACGACGCTCGGCAGCTCGGGCACCCTCGTCGACCACGCCACCGTGACGAGCACCGCGGGGACCCCCACGGGCAAGGTCCAGTTCTACGAGTGCTACACAGCCACGGCCACCGCCGCAGTCACCTGCACACCGACCGAGCCGAACGGCGCCTTGACCACGCTCAACGGCACAACACTGTCGGGGACGGGCACCGCCACTTCGACGTCGGTGGACCCGACGAAGGCCGGTTGGTACTGCTTCTCGGCGGTCTACGCGGGGTCCGCGAACTACAGCGGCTCGTCGGACAACACGTCGTCCGCCAAGCCCACAGAGTGCGTGGACATCACCTCGGCCGGGACCACGACCACGACCAAGGCCGCCATCACCGGCACAGCGACCCTCGGCGCCGGCGGCAAGATCCACGACACGGCCACAGTGACGGGCAACGCCGCGGGCGGCGCCCCTGCAGGGACGGTCACCTTCACCGTCTGCGGCCCGACCACGACCGCGAGCTACTGCACGTCGGGCACGACGGTGACGACCAAGTCGACAACGACGTCGGGCGACGTCCGCTCCTTCATCTCGGCCACAGTGACCCCGACGGGTGCGGGCTACTACTGCTTCGCGGCCGTCTTCAAGGCGTCCACGACCACAAAGAACTACTCGGGCACGTCGAGTGACAACACATCGGCTCCGTACGAGCACTCCACGACAGAGTGCGTGAAGATCGCCGCGGCCCCGACCACGACCACGACCCAGGCCACCATCGACGGCTCGTCGATCCTCGGGGCGGGAGGGACGATCAGCGACTCGGTCACCGTGAAGGGGGTCACAGGTTCTGCCGCCCCCGCGGGCAAGGTCGCATTCTTCAAGTGCTACACAACAAACTACGCCACCCCCTGTGGAACCACAGGGACCCCGTTCAGCACGATCAGCACCAACACAGGCACGCTGAACAAGCACACATCGACAAAGCCGCCCGCGTCCACCGGGACGTCGGCGTCGATCACCCCGACGGCCGTCGGTTGGTACTGCTTCACCGCGAAGTACACACCCGAGGGGACAGCGAACTACACCAGTTCGACGGACAACGGGACCAACGAGTGCGTGGACATCACCTCGGCCTCGACGACGACCACAACCCAGGCCACCATCACCGGCTCGGCGACCCTGGGGGCCGGCGGGACGATCCACGACGCCGCCACAGTGAGGGGCAACGCCACAGGCGGCGCCCCCACAGGGACGGTCGTCTTCACGGTCTGCGGCCCGAGCTCCACCCCGAACTTCTGTGCATCGGGCACCCCGGTGACCACCGATGCCACGAGCACGACGTCGGGTGACGTCCGGTCCTTCACCTCGGCGACAGTGACCCCGACGGGTGCGGGCTACTACTGCTTCGCGGCCGTCTTCACGGCGTCGGGCTCGACAAAGAGCTACTCGGGCACATCCAGAGACAACACGTCGGACGGTAACGAGCACGTCTCGACCGAGTGCGTGGACATCACCTCGGCCTCGACGACGACCACAACCCAGGCCGTCGTCACCGGCTCGGCGACCCTGGGGGCCGGCGGGACGATCCACGACACCGCCACAGTGACCGGCAACACCACGGGTGGCGCGCCCACGGGGACGCTCGTCTTCACGGTCTGCGGCCCGAGCTCGACCCCGAGCTACTGCACAGAGGGCAGCTCGGTGACCACCGATCCCACAAGCACGCCGTCGGGCGACGTCCGGTCGTTCACCTCGGCGACAGTGACCCCGACGGGTGCGGGCTACTACTGCTTCGCGGCCGTCTTCACGGCGTCGGGCTCGACACCGAACTACTCGGGCACCTCGAGCGACAACACATCGGCGGCCACCGAGCACACCTCGACCGAGTGCGTGGAGATCAAGACGGCCACGACCACGACGAAGACGGTGGCCACCATCGCAGGGTCTCCTGTCCTCGGCAGCGACGGGACGATCTACGACACCGCCACGGTGACGGGTAACGCGACGGGCGGCACCCCCACAGGGACCGTGGCGTTCACGGTCTGTGGCCCAGTCACCTCAGAGAGCGACTGCGCAGACGGCACGTCGGTGCCGACGAAGTCCGGCTCCGAGGCGGGCGAGACAGCCACACTGGTCTTCACCTCGACATCGGTGACGCCGACAGGCGCGGGCTACTACTGCTTCGCGGCCGTCTTCACCCCGTCGGAGAGCACACACAACTACACAGGCTCGACAGACAACGTCAGCTCCCTCGACCCTTCAGAGTGTGTCGAGATCCTCAGTCCGACCGAGACGTCGATCACGACGACCGCGGAAACGAACGGCAGCACGGTGCTGGGCTCGGCAGAGATCCATGACGTCGCAACCGTGAGCGGAGTCACATTCGAAGAGGAAGGCAGTGAAGGCGGCACCGTCACGTTCTACGTGTGCGGTCCCCTCTCGCACGCCACACTCTGCGACTCGGACACGACGGTGGCAGTGCTGTCGACATTCGTGACAGAAGAGACCGGGAGCCTGGTCGTCAACTCGGAGACATTCAAGCCGTCGAGTTCCGGCTACTGGTGCTTCTCTGCGAAGTTCACACCCTCGACAAGCGACTACAGCGGGTCGACGGACAACATGACCAGCCCGGTGGAACCGAGCGAGTGCGTGGACATCACGTCACCGTCGTCGCCTCCTCCTCCACCCGCACCTAAGCCGGCCAAGTTCACCGTGACCAAGTCCGACACGCCCGGGGCGGGCCAGATTGTCACCCCTGGTTCCACGATCGCCTACACAGTGGTCGTCAAGAACGTCGGCACATCGTCCGGCTCGGCGACGGTCACCGACGTGGTGCCCACGAACGTCACGCTGACGGGCACGCCGACCTGCAAGACGACATCGGGTGACACGTGCACGGTGACGGTCACAGGCGCAAACCTCGTGATCAAGGTCACCCTGTCAGCCGGGACCTCGGCGACGGCCACCTACGACGTGACGGTCAAGTCGACAGACACGACCGCCGTGGCGAACACCGCGACGATCACGACAGGTCCCTGTACATCGACGGGCTGCTCGTCCACCGTCACAAACCCGCTCGGTCTGCCGAACTTCACCGTGACCAAGTCCGACACACCCGGTTCGGGTGTGTCGGTGACCCCCGGCTCGGTGATCGCCTACACGGTGGTCGTGAAGAACGTCGGCACGGGCACGGGCTCGGCGACGATCACAGACGCTCTGCCCACGAACGTCACGCTGGTGGGCACGCCCTCCTGCGCGACGACAGCCAGCGACGTGTGCACGGTGAGCGTCACAGGCACGACGGTCGTCGTGAAGGTCACCCTGGCCGCCGGTGCCTCGGCGACGGCGACCTACGACGTGACGGTCAACTCGACAGACACCACCACGGTGACAAACACCGCGACCATCACGACAGGCGCCTGCACCCCGACAAACTGCTCCTCGGCCACCGTCACCAACCCGGTGGTGGTGCTCAGCGTCGTGAAGAGCTCCACACCGCCCGCCAAGTCGGACGTGCCTCCGGGCAAGACAGTCACCTACATGCTGACCCTCACCGACTCGGGCACCGCGGCGACGACACCCATCACGCTCACCGACACGGTGCCGGTGGGGACCACATACGTCACAGGCTCGGCCACCTGCGGCGGGGCGCCCGGATGCACGGTGTCCGAAGCCACAGGAACCATCACCTGGACCGGGATCACCGTGACGCCCGGCGTGGCAAACGCGGTCACCGTGAGCTTCAAGGTGACCGTGGGCGCGACAGACACGACAGGGCAGGTGATCACCAACGTCGCC